>RZYW01000047.1 GCA_009930175.1 Clostridia bacterium | reverse complement strand
CTTATTATTAAACATGATGATGGAAAAACAACTTGTTTCAATGAAGTAATTGATAACCTTAATGAAGAATATGACAGCAGAAAAGAAAACAAAACTACTAAAGCTTCAGATGATGAAGAAGTAAAAGATGCAGAATATAAAATAAATCTGGATAAATAAACTATTAAATGTGCTATTATAAAAGAAAAAACCGGTGATTTTATGAATAGAATTTTAATTATTGAAGATGAAGAAGGCATCTCAAGATTTCTTCAACTTGAACTTGAATATGAAGGTTATAAAACTGAAAAAGCTTATGACGGTCGTGAAGGTCTTCGTCTGGCACTAGACGAAGACTTCGACCTTATTCTTCTTGATGTTATGCTTCCTGGTTTAAATGGAATGGAAGTTTTAAGAAGAGTAAAAAAATTTAAGGATACTCCTGTTATTATGCTCACAGCAAAGGATTCTACTACTGATAAAGTTATGGGCCTTGATATTGGTGCAAACGACTATGTAACTAAACCTTTTGAAATTGAAGAACTTTTGGCACGAATAAGAGCTATCCTTAGAAATAATTTAAAGGAAGATCCAAGCCCTTCCATTGGAAGAAAGCCTGTATCATCTGGGAAGCTACTTATCAACGCCCAAAAACATGAGGTTTCTTATAATGAAGAAGTAATTCCTCTTACTAAAACAGAATATGACTTATTATTTTATTTATTATCAAATAAAAACATTACTTTAAGCAGAGAACAAATTTTAGAGAATGTTTGGGGCTTTGATTATATGGGAGACACCAACCTGGTTGATGTTTATATAAGATACCTGAGAAGTAAAATCGATGATAAATACAACATAAAATTTATACATACTATTCGAGGGGTAGGTTATATTATTAAAGATGAGGAAGAACAATAAATTTGGAGAAAGTTTTGTAAAAATATCCTCAGAAATAATTGAGGTATTATATAAAATATTTAGAGGAATTTTCGTTCTTGTCCCCGTTCTTTGGGAAAGATTCAAACGATTATTCCATTTTTCACTTTCCTTTAAAATTAGTATTGTATACAGTCTCCTTATCTTAATCTCATTAATGATTTTTTCTTTCCTTGTTGCTGGTTTCTTTTCTGTAACTACCGGGAAAGATACCCTGGAAAGTATTGAAATGTCAATTAATGATCTTAACAAATATATTGAAAAAAACTCTCTTGAAACACTTCAGAATGATAATGAATTTCTTACAATATCTGGAAAATCAATTCTTTATGTGTATAATAATGAACAATCCTTAATTTATAAAAGCAAAGAAACCGCTCCTGATTTAGAATTTAGTCTCCCCAGAGACAGATTCAATATAGAATCAACTTACATTGATGATCAGATACTTCTTTCTGTAACAAAAGCTTTTTATTCTCATAATCAAAACTATTATATTTCTGGAGCTGTTAATGTAAAACCATTTTTAACATCCCTGGCTTTTCTGGGAATGTTTTTATTTATTGTTTCATTATTTTTCTTGGTTCTCCTCCCTGCTATTGGCTTTAAACTAAGCAAAAACATGCTTTTACCTATTAAAAAAATGACCCAGGATGCCAAAGAAATATCTTTGCTGAATCTTGATAAACGTCTTGATGTTAGTAAATCTCAGGATGAGCTTAAAGACCTGTCCCTTACCTTCAACGAGATGCTGGACAGACTTCAAAGTTCTTATGAAAAACAATATCAGTTTATATCCGACGCAAGTCACGAACTTAGAACACCTATTTCTGTTATTCAAGGATATGCGAACTTATTAAGTCGCTGGGGAAAAGAAGATCGTAAAATTCTTGATGAATCAGTAGATGCAATAAAAAATGAATCTCAAAGCATGAAAGACTTAATAGAAAAATTACTTTTCATTGCCAGAACGGAAAACAAACATGAGCCTTTAGAAAAGAGCATTTTTAATATTGAAGAATTATTAAATGAAATAATTAAAGATTACAAAGTATTTGATACCACCCATGATTTTAAAGTTGGTGCTGAAAGAAACATTTCAATGTATGCCGATCGAAAATTAATAAAGCAGGCTTTAAGAATCTTTATTGATAATGCAGTAAAATATACTTCTGAGGATGGAACTGTTTTATTAAAAACCTATGTAAATAAAAATAAACTGCATTTTATTATTAAAGATAATGGAATTGGAATTTCTGAAAGTGACTTACCTAAAATTTTTGACAGGTTCTACAGAGCAGATACTTCAAGAGATAAAAAATCTGGTGGCTCTGGATTAGGTCTTGCAATTGCGAAAATTATTCTTGACCTGCATGATGGGAAAATTAAAGTATTCAGTAAAATTAATGAAGGAACTGAAGTCCAGCTGATATTTGATATAAAAGAAACTATTCGAAAAGAAAAGGAACAGGATTAAATAACCCTGTTCCTTTATTATTAATGTTTAAATTTCATCAATTTTTGTACATTTATGAGTACCATCACAAAATGGCCTGTTTTTAGATAGAGCACATCTGCATAATTCATATTGAGTATCAATTTGGGGGCTTGTACCTTGGTCATCCTTAAGCTCTATTCCTCCCCCTACTTGTAAAGGGCCGTTTTTCTGAATGATTATCTCTTTTTTTTCTTTAAAATTAGTATATGTAACTCCGTCCACAGTATAACTCAAAGCCCCTGAAGGACATTTTCTAATCGTTTCAATCACTTTTTCAACAGGAGCATTATCAGCCATTATCCATGGCTTTTTTCTTACATTAAAAACCTCAGGGAGACCTTTAACACAGGCAGCATTATGTGAACATACAGCTAAATTAAAATGAACTGTAATATCTTTCCCATGATAGTCTTTCAATTTATCTTCAATTTTACGTTTTGGATCTTTTACTTCATTCAAGCCCTCTTTTGCATGGCTTCCATCACAATAAGGTTTATTCTTAGATTTCCCACAACGGCATAGTGCTGTAACCTGACTAAGAGGATAAACTTCACCATCATCTCTTTTTATTTCATCAAGATCTACAACTAAAAATGGTGTATGTTTAGTAAAAATGATTTTTGGTTCTTTACTCAAGCTAATACCTCCTCTTTATTTTTATATTGCCAAAGGCACCCAGCTTATCATTTAAAATTAATAACCCGGAGCTAACTTCATTATACATTTTTAAGTCTCTAAGTGAAGGCTCAACGTCTTCTTCCCTTTTTATCTTGTTACAAAAAGATGTTGCAAGCAAATCTGCCAGAATAACATTTTCTGATACCACGGTAACTAAATCAGCTTTACCGAAACTTAATGAATGTCCAAAAGTACCTGAGGATGAGCATATTCCAAACTCTTTTTTCCCAAGATCTATTTCTAAATTTATCTTCTCAGAAAATGGGGATTTCCCGGCAAAGATACCTGTAGTAAGATTTTCAAAACCGTACACATAGACATCCCCGCCATTTTCTACAATTATTTTGGGAATTCCAAGTTTTCTTAAATATCTTCCAGCTAAAAAAGAGAAAGCTCCTGCTACACCTGCCATAGGTCCGACATCAGTTTTATAGGAAAGTTGTGACATTTCTTCAATAAAAGCTGGTGCATTTCCCAAAGATTTTACAGGAACTAAAGAAGTTTTAAATTCCGGATGCCCCACAAGATATTTCTTTAAAATTTCTCTTTGAAGAATAATATATCCTTCTAACTCATTTTTTAAACTTTCTGAATAAAATCCATCACTTATTCCTATCCATAAATCAGTTTCTTCAACTACAAGTAAAAATGATTTTAAGTTTTTTCCCATTTCTTTTCTGTACATTCTTTCTTGATACATAACTAAAACCCTATTTTAATTATTCCAATTGGGCAAGCAGATTCACATAATCCGCAAACAATACATTTTTCTGGGTTATGAACCAATTCCCAAGTATTTTTATCCATTTCTAAAGCACCAGGCAGACACACACCGGTACATGCTCCACAAGAAATGCACTCATCTCTGTCAATATATACTTGTTTTTCAAGGTTTTTAACTTCAATTCCAGAATTGGACAAATATTCTAATCCTTCTTTTAATTTTTCAGAAGAAGTATCAACCTCCATTAAAAGACGTCCTTCCTGCCCTTCCGATATTGAAGCCTTTATTATATTAATTTTCCAGTCATACTCTTTAACCAAGTCATAGGTAAAAGCTTTGCACGTTAAATCAGGAGGGAAATATAATGTTAATCTTGTATTATTCATCTATTTTTCCTCCTTTAACTTCATAGGCTTTGTAGATGTGTTTTGTCTTAACTCTGCTGACGGTTCTGTTAATAAAAAATCACCGGATTTTATTTGTTCTTTTAAAATATTTGCTATCTCTCTTGCTTTTTTCATGCTTGAAAGAGGAGCTGTTCTGATTTTTTTACCATTAATATTAACAAATCCAGATTTTAATTCTTTGTAGCTCACCAAACCTACAGATTTTCTGCTTCTTTCTCCAACACCATAATCATAAATATTAGTAAATAACTCTTCATCTTTTACTGCTGTTCTAAGTAAAATTTCTTCATTTAAAATTGGGATTGGAATACCTACTCCAATAAACAAACTTACTCCATACCCTTTATAATAGGCTGCTTTAATGAATTCAGGTTTCATTTCTTTTAAATCTCCGATAAGTGTTAAAGTACCTCCAGGACTTGTTGGTACTCCATTAACTTTATCTTTTAAAGTATTATGCTGAGTGCCATTCCAGGCAACATGGCCTTGAGCACCTCCAATGAAAACTTTTGTGCCAATTCCTATTGTTTTAAATTCAGGATCGTTCATAAGAGGACTTAATTCTCCAGATGTCGAATAGGTTATATTGCTGCCATTTGGAAGAAGTGTTCCCATATAGGTTTCTTTTTTCTCTTTTGAAAGATTGATCGCCGCAGCATAATTTTGATAGGCATTTCTTGGATTTAACATGAAAGCTTCATTTAAATCGGCTAAATTAATATACCCTGAAATATCTTTTTTAGGATAACAATCTGTTCCAGTTCCTATTGCTCGAAAACGAATTTCTTTGCCTTTTATTAAGTCTTCAATGACATGGGCTCCACCATATATTTCATTACTTCTCATATTTTCCGCAAGCTCAGTAGCACCAATATATGCATCTACCGCAGCAATACCAGCATAAGCAGGAACATCATTCAGCCAAAGTTTGCTAATTCTTATTGGTGGATCAGAATGACCAAAATTTAAAAATACTCCTGATGAGCACATTGGACCAAAGGTCGCTGTAGTAACAACATCAACCATCTCGGCTGCTTTTTTTGCTCCTTCTTTTTCCACAATATCTATTATTTCCTCTGCTGTTACAACTACCGCATTTCCTGCCTTAATTTTTTCATTTATTTCTTTATATGTTTTCATATTGCACCCCCTGTTCTTCCGATTCTATAATAAACAATTTTAGTATAACTATACTAAAACACCCTGTCAAGAATATATAAATGTTCTTTCTGTTATAGTACAACTTTGTATTTTTTTTCTTTATATTTTTTAAATTATAGGTTAAAATATTTTTGTAGAAATCGGAGGTGTTAATCTTGGCTACATCAAACACATTACATAAGTTAATGACTATAGCCCTTGTAAGAAAATTGAATATGGACGGATATAACGTAATTGCTGCATCAAATTTTCCTGACCTGAATATTCCCGAAAAAATAGGCAGACACAGCCCTGATGTTATTGCCAAAGACTCAGAAGGTACTTTTCATTTTGGTGAAGCAAAGGTTTATGAAAACTTAGACACAGAAAAAACACAAGAACAATTTTATGATTTTCTTACTCACTCAAATGCTGAAGGTAAAAAATCTCATTTACATCTAATTGTTGAAAAAGAACATGAAGAATATTTAAACGAACTTTTGAAAAAGTGGAGAATTTTAAGTAACCGAACTCATATCTGGACTTATTAAATTAATTATTTATATATAAAAGGGTCAGGAATTAATAATTCCTGGCCCTTTATAATTACATTTATTATTTTATAAAAAATTCTACTGAAACATTTATACTATAGTCTAACTCCCCTGGCATAACTGGAGTAGAAGCCATAGCTTTTGCATCACCCATACCATAATTTGCCATTTCTCTGTAAATTGGGGAACTATACTCCTTAACAACTACTACTGATTTAACTCCATCTATTGTTTGCCCTAAACTTGTAACAGCTGATTCTGCCTGTGTTCTTGCATCATTAACCGCTGACTCAATAATATTTCCAAGAAAACTTTCTTTTCCTTCATCGGACAATGTAAATGTAAGCCCACTTACTCTCTCTGCCCCATTAGCCACACTTCCATTAATGATCTTACTAATTAGATCTAAATTTTTAGTTTCTACCTGAATAATATTTTCTGCTCTAAATCCTAAATCAATTTCTCTGCCGTTTTCCCATCTTGTATTAGGGTAGAAATTAGCACCAATTGTTTTAATTTCAGTATCCTGAATACCAGCTTCTTTCAAAAATGCAACTACCTTTTCAACTTTTTCTGCATTTTTTGTTTGTGCAGTTGCATCTCTTTCTTCTGTTGCTACTGTAATACTAATTTGAACCGTATCCGGTGCAGCTTTTACACTTCCTGAGCCATTTACTGCAATATATGGCTTTGACATTGGATCAGGTGAAACCCCCTGGCATCCTGCTGTAAAAATAAGTACTGCTGACAATAATAATCCAACCAATAATTTCTTATTCATTTTTTTCTTCCTTTCTTATTTTATTTGACAACTTACTAATTTAGACGAAAAATATATATTTTTGTTCCTATAGTTTGACTTATACCTTTTTTTTCTTAAAATTATAGGTACAACTAAGAAAGGGATGATAAATATTTTAAAACCAGTAGATCACTCAGCAAAAGACATAATAAATGAATTTTTAATGCCGCAAACCTATAAAACATGTGAATATAGTTTTACCACACTATTTATGTGGCAGCATTACTATAACACTTGCTATTATAAGAAAGAAAATTTCCTTTGCCTTCTTGGCTATCAAAATGGTGAATATTTTTCCATGCTTCCATTGATTAAGGATGATAATTATTCTTACCCCATTCAGTGTGCAAAGAACTTTTTTAAAGAAAAAAATCAAAAAATCAAATTCCGGGGAATTCCTGAAGATTATCTTGAAAAGTTTACTAAACATATTGATTTTCCATATGAAGTTACTACTAGTTCCTCTGATAATGACTATATATATGAAGCAGATACTTTTAAATTCTATCAAGGGAAAAAACTACACAAAAAAAGAAATAACCTAAACAAATTTCTTAAAGAATATGAAGGCCGCTTTGAATATAGAAAAATTACCAAAGAGGATTACTCTCAAATTTACGAATTCTTGGAAAAATGGAAACAAAATAAAACAATGGATGATTCTTTAAAAAATGAAGAATTCGGAACAAAAAAACTTCTTCTGCATTATCATGATTTAGATTTCTCTCTTGCAGGTGTATATATTGATGGAGTTTTAGAAGGTTTTACCATAGGGAATCTTTTAAATAATGACTACCTTATAATTCAGGTAGAAAAAGCGAATCCAGAGATCAGAGGTTTATATCAATATCTTTCACAACAATTTATTCTAAATGAATATCCCGATGTGAAATATATAAACAGGCAGGAAGACCTAGGCATACCAGGACTAATTAAATCAAAATTATCCTATCGCCCCTGTTGTTACGGAATTAAATATATGATAACTGAGGTTGATTAAAATGGAAATAAGGAAAGCTGTTCCGGAAGATAAGAATACTATAATAAAACTATGGGATTATTGTTTTAATACTGACAGCGAAGAATTTCGCAAACATTATTTTAACAACATATATTCTCCCGAGAATACTGTGGTTTCTTTGAAAAATGAGATTATTACTACTAGTTTCCAGCTAAACCCCTATCAATTCAGCTTCGAAGGAAAAGAAATAGATACAAAATACATTGTAGGTATTTCTTCCTTCCCAGAATTCCGAGGTGATGGTTCAGTTTATCAAATTTTTAATCACATCTTTAATCATCTTTACAACTCAGAGATGCCTTTTGTTTTTCTAATGGCAATTGATTACGGGCTCTATCGTCCCTATGGATTTTCTAGCATAATGGACAAAAGTATACTCTCAGGGAAAACAAAAAGTTTATATCAAAAAACCGAAAAAAATTACAAATTTATTCCTGTCAGCAAAAAATCTGATAAGAAATCAATTGATAAACTGACTTCATATTATAATTTAACCATAAAAAATAATTATTCAGATTACATTATTAGAAATAAAAAGAACTTCTATAATAATCTTGAAGAATTATTCGCGGATAATGGATATGCAGCTTACTTGGAAAATAACGGAGAAATTGCAGGTTATTTATTTTATTATTTTGATAAAGATAAGATTGTGGTTAAAGAAATGCTCTACGATAATTCTAATGTTCTAAAAGAAATATTAAAATTTGTTTATAACCACAATACTCAAACCCCAGTATTTGAAATACGAGATGATTTTCCAAAAACCACTTCCCTCTTTTTGCCTAACCCAAGAGAAGTAAAGTGGGAAATCATGCCATTCCTAATGGCCAGAGTTATAAATTTAAAGAGCTTCCTTTCTTTAACAAATATTCAAAATCAAATTAATGATGAAATTAGACTTCAAATAGTTGATAAAAATATTAAAGAAAACAATTGTCTTTGCATTTTAAAACCTAAAGGAATTTTTTATGAACAACCCGATCGGGGGAAAAACTGGGATATTTCTATTGATATTAGTTTATTACCCTCTCTTTTCTTTGGATATATTTCTCCCGAAGAAGGAATGAGACAAAGTTATCTTTATCAATCTAATTCAAAAGAAAAGATAAATGATTTTTTTACCTGTTTTAACAAAAGTAAAAATATGTTTTTTAATGAATATGTTTAAGTAAAAAAACCTGTCTGGGAGAAATTCCCCAGACAGGTTTTTATTAACCTTTAAAATATTCAAAGAAAATGCTTATACCTACAATTAGTAGTAATATACTACCAACTTTATTAAGTGGAATACGACTTACTTTTGTTCCTTTATACAGTAAAATTCCCCCAAATGATGTTCCTAATATTGGGCCAGCAAGGAATACTGTAGCTACAAGAAAAAAGTCCAAAGAGGCAAGACCTTTTGCAACAGTAATGGAATAAGCTCCTGGCAACATTGACATAATCATGCAGGATATAGCCCCAGAAAGATTTTCTTTTAATTCAAGGCCTTCTATTTCATTAGGGTCAGCTTCTTTTTTTAAGAACATTTTAATTGCAAGATATAAAATTATACCTCCGCCAATCAGCTCTATTGGAAAACCAATAACTTGGCTTCCATAATATATCATAGTACTGCCTATAGCTAAACCTAGAACCGAAAAGGCAACTATCATAAGGTATTTTTTTAAATTTTTCTGGCTAATAGACTGAGCTATATATACATTATATGGGGGGAAAACCGCTGCAAGAAAAAACAGGCTTGCCCCCACACTTACAGTACTTAACAAATAAATCCCTCTTTTCTCTTTCTAAGACAATCCTGAGATAACACCATTATCATCAATTTGAATTTTTTCTGCAGAAGGTATTTTTGGCAGTCCAGGCATTGTCATAATATCTCCTGTTAAAACTACAATGAAACCTGCTCCCGCAGAAACTTTTAACTTACTTACTTTTACAATAAATCCTTCTGGTCTTCCTAGTAATAATGGATCATCAGAAAAAGAATATTGGGTTTTTGCCATACAGACAGGTAGATTAGAAAATCCAAGATTAGTTAGCCTGTCCATTTCTTTTTGAGCAGCAAGAGTGTATTCTACCCCTGCCCCTCCATATATTTTCTTAACAATAGATTCAATTTTTTCTTTTATTGTTAGATCTTTTTTATACGCAAAAGAAAAACTATTTTTTTCTTCAGCCAGGCGAACAACTTCTTCAGCTAATTCAATTCCTCCAGCTCCACCATTTGCCCAAACATCAGAAATTTTTACATTTACACCTAGTTCACGGCACTTTTCATAAACCAAATTCACTTCTTTATCTGTATCGGTTGGAAACTTATTTATAGCAACTACAACAGGAAGATGAAAAACCCCATTTATATTTTCTATGTGTTTTAATAAATTTGGAATTCCTTTACTTAATACCTCTAAATCTTCATTGCCTAAATTTTCCTTTGAAGATCCTCCGTGATGCTTAAGAGCTCTTATTGAAGCTACTATTACAACTGCATCCGGTCTTAGTCCTGCGATTCTGCATTTTATATCAAGAAACTTTTCTGCACCCAGATCTGCACCAAATCCTGCTTCTGTTATTGCATAATCTCCTAATTTTAAGGCCATCTTAGTGGCGATAACACTATTACATCCATGTGCGATATTTGCAAAGGGGCCACCGTGTACAATTGCAGGAGTATTTTCTAAAGTTTGAACTAAATTTGGTTTTAAAGCATGTTTAAGTAAAGCTGCAACTGACCCGGTAATTTTTAAGTCTTCAACAGTTATAGGATTATCTTGTCTTGAGTATCCAACAATAATACGCTTAATACGGTTTTTTAAATCTTCCATATTATCCGCAAGGCAGAGTATGGCCATTATTTCAGATGCAACAGTTATGTCGAAGCCATCTTCCCTTGGGACTCCGTGAGCTTTTCCCCCAAGACCAGAAACAATATTTCTAAGCTGACGATCATTAATGTCCAATACTCTTTTCCAGGTAATTCTTCTTGAGTCAAAGTCTAAA
>RZYW01000046.1 GCA_009930175.1 Clostridia bacterium | reverse complement strand
CCTTCCGAGGATGACCATCTGTAACCACTTTTTGTTTCTAAAGAAGTTATCAGATCAATTTCAACTTTAAGTGGAATTTCTGCTCCCCTTAGCAATGAAGCCAAATTCGCATTTCCAAGAGTCTGAACCATGCTTTGCTCGGTAGCAGGATAGTCCGCAACAGTTATAACTCTTCCCAACATAAAACCATATTCTTCTTTATTAACTATTGAAGGAGATATTTGAGCTTCCATACCTGGGCGAATTTTTTCCCCTTCTTCAGCCGAAACATACAATACTGCCTCAAGCCTTGTGGTAGAATCTTGTTGTTCTAACACTACCAAAGTTTCTCCTGGAACAACCATACTGCCTTCCTGAATATTAATTTCTAAAATTCTTCCTCTAAGAGGAGAAATTATTTGAGATTTACGAATTAAATCTTCCGATGAACCTCTCTCTATTACTGAATCAGGAAGCTCAATCCTGGCAATAACACTCCCTTTTTCAATAATGTCACCACTTTTATAGCGTATATCCAAAACCTGTCCGGAAGTATTATGTACAACATTATATACGCCCCCATTATTAAGCAAGATTCCACTACCTGACACTTTACTGGTTAAAGTTCCGAAAAATGCCCAAACCAAAACACTTATTAATATTACTCCTATTCCAGCCAATGCAAGCCACCCTCGTGCTGAAGTTACTTTTATAAGCTGATCAAGCTGATCAACAGAAGATAAATTTTGTAATGGTTTCTCTCTGAATATTTTTTTAGACATTTCCCCAACTCCCATAACTTAAATATCTTATTTTATGACTTCAAAATTTCCCTGGGTTAATTTTTTTAATACAACAATTCCTCCAGATGCGCCTTTAGCATTCTCTAATAATTCCAGTTCCTTATACAAATTTTCTGAACCTGAAGATTTTTGATTGCTAATTGCATTGGCAATTCTTTGAAGAGAATCATAACCTAATGAAGCATATGAATCTGGAATCTCACCATACTTTTCTGAAAAATTTCTAATAAAATTTTGTACAACAGGATCTTCATTTTTTTTATCAAAAACAGATGCAACTACCAATTCTTCTGCAAACTCTCCCGCAATATCTCTAACTATATGTGAATCTAAAGAGTTCCCAGCATAAAATGGAATATTAATATTTGCCTCTTGGGCAGTTTTTATGAATTTTGCTCCCTCTTCTGCAGTTGTTGCTATAAAAATCCCATCATAACCATATGCCTTCCATCTTTTTTCCAAGAGAACCAAATCATTCTTATCTCCATAATATTTAAACCTGTCTACAACTGTAACTCCATATTCCTTAGCCTTATCTTCAAAAGAATTTGCCAATCCTATTCCATAAGAATCATCGGTATAATATATTACCATTTGGTGATGTCCCTGATCTGCAATATATGAAGCGATTCTTTCTGCAAACATATTATCATCAGGAATCATTCGAAATATATTTTTGTATCCCTTTTCCAAAAGTTCAGGAGCAGTAGATGTTGGAGATAACATAACTACTCCAGCCTCTTCATAAATTGCTGAAACAGGAATTGATATAAATGAATTTTTATGGCCAATTACTGCCTTTATATTTTCTGTATCTGCAAATTCCTGGGCAATGAGCATAGCTTTATTAAGCTGGCCTTCATCATCCCTTTTCAATAATTTCAATTCCTTACCATTAATTCCTCCATTTTTATTAATTTCTTCAAGAGCTAAGTCTATTCCTTCTTCAAACAGATCTTCACTTTTTTCAAAGGGCCAGGCTACCCCAAGGAAAATTTCATTATTTTCCTCGGTTTGAGCACATCCAGAGAGAGATATAATTAAAATTATTAATAGTAACAAACTTACTTTTTTCATAATTTTACCCCTTTAATATACATATACTTTTCTATACCATGATTTTTAAATTTAATCCCACAGGCTGACTCTCTGATAAATGAAGGAAGATTCTCATAAGCTAAAAATTCTTTTTCCACTTTAAAAGAATTTGCTTCTAAAGTATCTGCAAAATCAGTAATTCTTCTGCAATCTTCTTTATCAGGCCAATCAGGAACATGGACTTCTGTATATATGTTTATAGTTCCATTTTCTTTATTTAATAATTCTCTAAGTTGTATGGTGATTTCATTTTTTTCCTCTTCTAATACTTGAGGGGTTGGAAATACCATAAAAATTTCATCAAAATCCGATTTATATTTATTTAAGTTAATATCCTGAATTTTGCAGTTTATTAGTTTAACTCCCGGAAAAGCTAATAGATTCTTTTTTGCCTCCTGATAATGAGCTTCAATTGGTTCAATTCCTGTAACCTTAATTTTTTTAATACCGGCAAAATGCAGTAATTCTTTTCCATCACCACAACCAGCAAAAAGTATTTTTTTATAAAAAACTTTTTCCATACTTGACTGGTCAGGAATTAAGGCTTTTTGTATTCCCTGAATTCTTTTTACTACTTTTAAAATAGGAAAGTATAAACAGGTTTCTGCTATTTTACAATTCTGACAGTTAAAACATTCCGGCAAGGGAAGATCTGTAAAAGCATCCTCTCCAGAAGATTTCTTCTCTTTTAAATCATTTAATTCATTTTTATAAAAAAGCATTGGGCCGGAAGCTGCAACATGAGATTCAATAAAGTTTTCCATAGCCTTAGCCGCTTTTTCATAATTACCAATACGAAGATATATTCTGCTTAATAAATAATCCCTGTTTATTTCTTTTATTTTTCTATTTGAATTACTTGGAAACCACTTTGAAGGCTCAAAGGATGCTGGCAGTGCCAATCCTTTTGTTCTTTCAATAGCAGAAGCAAGCTTTTCTAATTCCTCTTCTGAAGCATTATTCAAGTTTAGCAATGTTTTCTGTCTTCTTACTATTTCCATCCAATCTGGAAATTCATCTTTTGAAAACAGAAAATCCGTCTCACTCATTCCAGGAACATATATCTGGTAAGCAGGGAAATCGAGAAAAGAAACGTTCCTTATGTAAATACTCCTGCCAAGATTTTCAAAGATATTAATCATATAGCTTAAATCTGACTCATCGCTTTCTGATACTGGATGGGGAAATCCCTGAAATTGATAACTTTCAGATTCTGAATAAAGTGATTCAGGCCATCTTCCCATTCCTCCACCAATTGTTGCATAGTAAGCTTCCTGTAGTTCTGTATTTTTCTCTATTACCTCTTCAGGTTCATTATTTCTAAAATAAAATCTTCTTTCTATATCACGGGGATTCCCTTGATAAAATTCTGAAATACATCTTCCTAATGCAGTAAGTGGACTAGGGTCTGATCCAACATGAAAAGCATATTTATTTGTTATACGGTTATGAAAAATAAATCCAAGAACCGGGATTCCTTTGTTTAAAGAACAGTCCTTGATAGTCAAAGTAATTCCTGCTTCATCAAGAGACTTAATTCTGTTAGTAATTTCCGGATCTTCTATGTATGAGTGAGGAATTGTTGGTGGTGTGATCTTCTCAAAATACAAAGAACGAACTACATATCTTTCAAAAACTTCTGATAATCCCTGGATAATAGCTTCTTCAGGGGTATTCCCTGCGCACATCCCATTAGTTCCGCACATATTCCAAATCAATTTATATGGCAGATACTGTATTTTGTTTTCAGAAACTGAATAATATGGAAGAGAGGCTATCTTATCATCTTTAAATACTTTTCTTAGATACTCTTCCTGGTCTTCTTTATTAGCAATTCCCAACATCATTCCCAAAGGCTCTGAGCAAGATTCAACTACTTCTTTGTAATCAAGGTAAATTTCATCGGGAGCATAATGATAATCCAAGATAAGATTTTCTTCTTGGAGGTGTTTTTTTAATTCAGCTGTCCAGCTTTCTTCCTCTAGATATTTTTTACTGGCAAATTTTAACTGACGGAGGGGAAACATAATATTGTTTTGCAGTCTCTCCATTATTTCACCATAGGCACTTGCTAAAGAATAACGGGGGGACAAACCTTTGCCATTACTTCCAAGTTCCAGTGTTCGAATATCCTCATCACCCAGCAAAACCCGACAGCAGTAAACATCGGGGACTGGATAATATAAATGATGTTCTATTGTTAAAATATCACATTTTTCTAATCGTTCTCTTATACCATTTATTGTATTGAGAGGCTCCTTTGCCTTATATGCTTTCTTTCGTAAAAGCTTTTGCATTATTCTCAACTCCTAAAAAGATTTCTGCAAATTTTTTTCTATATCCTTCTTTATACATTTCGCAGGCAATTGGATCTCTGTCAAATAAATTTCCTTCTTCACTTAGAGCATAGGCTCTGCATCCTGCACCACAGTCTTCAAAAAATTTACAAAGCTGACATTCAAGATTTTTTTCTAATACTTTCTCTTTCTTTATATCAATAAAAGATCTTAATGATGACTCTTTCCAAATATCAGAAAGATCCTGATTTAACAAATTCGGCATACTTTTCTGGATTTCTGTCCCTGTAAAACCTATACAAGGAATTAAAGTTCCATCGGGTAATAGGAAGGGTTTTTCTCTTAATGAGTCGCACTCATAACTATCCTTTGTATATCCCTTTTTCTGATGTTCTCTGTCTTTTTCGCCAAAATAATCTTTAGCTTCAATAAAAGGACCTCCTGCAAAAAATCTTTCAAGTAAAATAAAACATGGCTGTCCTTCTTTCTTCCATTCCTCCAGCAACTGGGAAAAAATTTCTGAAGCTTCTTTTGAGTCAATAAAATTTGGGTTTCCCCTCCAATTTCCCAGGCTTTGAGATCTTCCCAAAAGCCAGACATTAACCTTTAAATCCTTCATCAATCTAAGCGTTTCTTTTAGAGAGCTAATATTATCTCTTTCCATAGTTGTGCTCACCGAAACTGTAAATCCAGAATTCACTGCTTTTCTAATCCCCTCAATTACTTTTCCTTCCATACCCTGAGTTCCCCGAATTTTATCGTGAACCCCAACTCCGTCAAAGCTTATTTTTAAATCTGGACTGGCTCCTGATTCTTTAATTTTTTCCAAGAGTTCATTATTAATTAAGCTTCCATTAGTTGCTATTTCTGTAAGTCTTATTTTCTCTTTTCCTAAATAGTCTGCAATTTTAAGAAAATCCGGAGAGATAAAGGGCTCCCCTCCAGTAAGAGATACCTGCAGTACATTAGCTCTGGAAAACATTTCCAAAAACTTTTCTATTACCGGCCATTCCTGAGAACCATATTTTCCCTGAGGAGATTCCATAAAACAATGATGACAGTTCATATTGCAATTCCCCGTAATTGCCCAGTGGACCTCACGAATTAATGGATTATCTGCTTTCCGGTATTTTTGAACGGAGGAAATTTCACTACCCTGAAAACATTCTTCTACTAATTTTTGAGAAATAAGTCTATCCAGAATTTTTCTATGCCCTGGTAAAAATACTGGAGAATTAAAATTAGTATTACCATCACAAGAATTAAGAACATAAAAAGTATCTTTACCTACTTCTTTCAGTAATCCCGTATCCTGATTAGAAATTGCAAAGGGAACATCTGTCCATCCCCGCAATATACAATTGTCCTTTAGCCTTGCATATCTTTCTTCCATTTTAAATCTCCCTCGGCAATACTAATTTCAGATTGTGCCATTTCACGAAACCGCTTAATATATCCTCCTCTGAAAAGCATACATGCTACAGGATCTTTGCTCATTAGATTTCCAGTTTCACCTAAAGCCACAACTCTGCAGCCACTTCCGCATTCATTAAAAAACTCACAATCATTACAGCTTGGATTATCTGCAATAACATCACTTTTCTTCAAATCACATATATTTCTTATAGATAAATCTGACCAGGCTTCCACCAAAGATGAATCAAAAACATTGGGGAATTCTTTTTGAATCTCAGTACCAGTATAACCACCGCAGGGAATTAAGGTTCCATCTGGCATAAGATAGGGACGAGTATGTGTACCGGAACAATTCCAGGAATCTGGGTTCATGTATAAGCTTTCTCTTCTGCTTTTTTCTTCATCTTCCATTTCATTCTTACCAAATAACCCAAAACGCCATAACTTTAAGTCAAAGGGTTTCCCATCAGCCAGCCATATTTTCAAGAGTTTTTGTGATACTTCCAGCATGTCATCAGTAGTAAAAGACTTTTCCTGGTTTTTCCATTCTCCTATTTCTACCGGGGGAGCAAGCCACCAGCCATCAACTTCAAGGGATTTTAGTAATTCATAGGTTTCCAGAAGATCATCCCAGGTAATTCGATCTAAGGAGCTGATTATTGTAACAGGATAATTGTGAGATTTAAGAAGTTTTATTCCCTCAATTGTTTTTTTCTCACAACCTGATACGCCTCTCATGAAATCATGATTATTGCAGCCATCAAAACTAATTTTAAAATATGGCCTATGACCTGCATTCTCAATTTTTTTCAGTATATCTTCTGTAATCAAAGTTGCATTGGAAAATATTTCTGCTAATCCTATTTTATTTTCTGTCAATATTTCTGCTATTGCCCCAAGATTCTTATTCATAAAGGGTTCACCACCAGTAAGTGCAACTTCAGGGACATTGGCATCTGCAAATTTTTCTATTAATTTTTTAGTTTCTTCAAAAGAAATCTCTCCATATTTTCCTGATGGAGCTTCCATAAAGCAATGACGACATTTTAAATTACAATGTCCTGTAACAGACCATAGTAAACCTCTGATAACTGGATTGGGAGCAAAATTATATTCCTGAATTACTTCCAGCTCTTCTCCAAAAGCACAATTTGAGGCTATTCCTTCTTCTATTAATTTATTTAAAACATTTCTCTGTCTGGGTAAAAATGCCCAAGAAGAGAAATCTGTTTTCCCGTCACAGGAAATTAATATATCAAAAGCTTCTTTACTTAATTCACGGAAATCACCATTTCTCCAATTAACCGCAGCGTAGGGCATATTATCCCAGCCTCTTAATAGCCAGTCTTTATGTATTACAGCAAACTTTTCAATCATTTTTTCAACCCCTCAAAAGCTTTTCAAAAGAATCTTTATAACCATCACGCCATAGTTGGCAAACAGCATTATCTTTCCCAAACAGATTTCCTCCCAAAATAAGTGCCGATGACCTGCATCCAGTACCGCATTGAATAAGGAAAGGACATTCTTCACATTCAGGATTTAAAGCAATTACATCTTTTTTCTTTATATCTAACAAAAACCTGAAATCCCTGTTTTGCATACACCGGGAAAAACTTTCATCCAAAATAGAAGGCATTTTTTCTTCCCAGATTGTGTCCCCATAACTAATGCAAGGCATGAGTTTTCCTTTTGGAGATAAATAAGGCCATTTTCTGCAAGAAGAGCATGCATAACTCTCAGGTTCAAACTCATTTTTATTGCCAGAAAATGAGATATTATCTTCCTTTCCACCAGAGACAAAAGCCTCCAGCCCAATTGTAAAAGGCTTCCCATCTTCCAGCCATTTTTTAAGTATATTTTCACTAATTTCAGCCATTTCTCTCAGGGAAAGATTTTTTTTAAATTCCTTCCCACAACCAACAGGCTGAGGTCTGGCTAATCCCCAGGCATCTACTTCTAACTCTTTCATTTTTTCATATGTATTCATAAGGCATTTAAGATTTTCTGTATCTGCTGAAGTTGTTATGGAAACCTTAAATCCTTCATTTTTCAGTTTTTTTATAGTGCTAATTACCTTTTCCTCTACTCCCGGTGTACCTCTCATTAAATCATGATATCCCCATCCGTCGAAGCTTATCCTAAAAACTGGATCAATTTCCATTTCTTTAAAAAGTTTAAGATGATCATCCTCAATTAATGTTCCATTTGTAAATATATCTTTTATTTTAATGTTATTCTCTAAAAATGCTTTCATTACATCAATAAAATCTCTGCGGAAAAATGGTTCTCCCCCTGTAACAGAAACCTCGTAAATATTAGCATCCCCCATTTTTTTAATGATGCTTTTTAATTCTTCCAAGGACAGCTCTCCTGGTTTTCCGGTGGGTGCTTCCATATAGCAATGAGCACATCTAAGATTGCAATTTCCAGTAATTGCCAATTGAATACCTTGCAAATATTCATTCTCAGCTTTTTTATAAAGTTGTTCATCATTAAGATTCCCTATCCCTGAACTTTCTTCAGCAATATCTTTTTCAATAAGCTTATTAAGCAATTTAATATGTGCTGGTAAGAAGGCTGGTGAATTAAAGTCTGTTTTACCATCGCAGGAAGATGCAACGTAAAATCCATCCCTGGATAATTTTATGTATTCCCCAGTATTTTTATTAAAAATAGACCAGGGGATATCAGACCAGCCTCGTAATATCCAGTTTTTATTTAAACTTACATATCTTGAAGCCATCTTCTACCTCCTGGTCTCAGCTTTACTTTCGATCATTTACCTACTGCCTTCCCATCCAATGTCCTAAGAATAATCCACAAATTTCTCCACATACTGAAGAACATCCTCCAGCTACGCTGTCTAATTCCGCATCATCAAGTTCCTTCTCACTGCTGTGTAAAGAACGAATATCATCCTTTGCAACATCAAATCCTTTTTCACGAGCTATTTTTGCAATTTCTTCTTGAACTGTGTCCAAGTCTCCTCTTAAACCAGCAATTTGATCTTTTAAACTTTTGTCATCTGCTAATTTTTGATAAAAGGCTTCTGCTTGTTGTTTTGACATATATTTCACCTCCTTATCGTGAAACGCTGACAAGTAATCCACGTAAACGTCTGAACTTGTCTTCTGTTTCAAGTATAATGTCCTCTGCCATACGCCCATTCAGTTCATTGAAACTGAATGCCCTGTAAGCATACAGCGGGCTTTTTATTGCTTCGCCATTTTCAGCGGTTAGCACCTCTAATATTGCTGAACTTCTTTCAAGCATATTTTTATACCCATCATTGGCAGTAATTATTTCAATTCCATATTTCTCCGGATACTTTCCAAGTAGTGAATCTGGAACAATATAGTAACTGTTTAAGTGGAAACCTGTTATAAGTTCCTTTTCCATGTTTAATTTTAAAAAATTATATGTCTCCAAAAACTCTTCTTCTCTTTCATAAGGAAGTCCTGTTATCACTTCCACTTCTACCCAAATACCGAACTGTTTACACCACTTTAAAACCTCTCTTACATGATCAAAATCAATTCTTTTATCTATCAGTTTAGCTATTCTCTCACTGGCACTGTCCAAACCAAAAACAAGTTTTCTGCAACCTGCTTTATACATCATTTCAACTAAATCTTTATTTAAATTATTAAAACGGGCACAATCACTCCAATAAATCTCCAAGTTTCTGGTAATTACCTCCTGACAAAAATCTTTGACAAAGGAAGGGGAGAAATTAAACGCATTATTATAAAAGCGAAAATACTTGGAATCATAATTTTTTGATAAAAATTCAAGATCATTAACAACTTCTCCCGCTTGTTTGCATTTCGGAGGCAGAGCATCTTCCCTGCTTTGAACACAAAAGGCGCACTTATAGCTGCAATTACTGTTAAAGTAATATGAGATAAACAATTTTTCTTCCTTTTTCTCGTTAGGTAAAGTCCTTCTGTTTCTTTCAGATACTTTTGTACTTATATAGATAGGCCACTTATAATAATTTAAAATATTTAATTCCAAAGAGTTCTTATCCTCTTCTTTGTAACAACACATTTTGTAATGATCCAATTCAAGCTCAGAAAAATCCGGACAAATAAAAGAAGGATAATCTTCAATATTTTTACTCAGTAACCCATTATCCTTATAAATAACACCTGGAAGTTCCTTATATGATCTGGCATTTTTATTTCCATTAATTCCTGCAATAATTTCTGCAAGCACCTTTTCCCCAGGTCCAATAATAAAAAAAGAGAAGTTTTCCAACAGAACATCCCATAGTTCTGCAAAAACTTCTCTAAACTGCCATAAAAATTCAACATTTCCTCCGCCAAATATAACAGTCTTATTATGTAATTCTTGTAATCTTTTTCCTAATAATAAAGCAATGTGTATTTCAAAAAAGGACATATTTGCGCCCATAGCTATGCCAATAATTTCATTTTCTTTATATTTGGTTTCTTCCAAAAACCAATCAAGTTCTTCTTCTAACCCTGTAGGGCTTCCAATACGTAAATGAGATATTACCCGGTCATAATCAAGTAAACTCCGCCACCACTGATTTCCTCGTTCAATAACATTTTTTTTCATCTTTGTATTTAAATCTGTTCCATGAACCATGTAACCTTGCTCTTTCAAATATGAGCATAGTACCCCCAATGAAAGGGGAACTGGACTATAGTCAAAAAAACCTGGATCCGCATATGGGGTTTCACTTGGTACTAATATTAATTCAATTTTAGCTTTTTCATTTAGCATACTGATCATCCCTGCTAATAGTCTTGAGAATATAATAACTTATTATCCGAAGAATAAATACGCTTTTTTTCACGATAGGGTTCTCTTTGGGCTCTTTCTCCAGCAGCATAGTGTTCTAAATGATATTCATGGATAAATCCCAGGTTATCTGTTGCTACAACATATGTTGTTAGAATTTCTCCCTTCTCCAAAGGAATCTTTTCTTCTAACTTAAGGGAAAAACTTGAATCATTATTTTTATCCATTTATTTTATACATACTTCCACTGTAAGAGGTACTTCCAGAAAATCTTGGGAAACTGGCAACAGGAAAAATTTGTTCCGTTATATTCCCTAATCTTAATCCCCGATTATCTTCAAGCTGTTTAACTCCATTTGTTTCAACAATAACTGTTGGGAAAACTTCCGCAAAAATATCTACATTTTTTATCCCTGTATATGTATTCCCTTCTTTTTCAAGAGAAATAATATCTCCATTAAAATCCAGGAACACTTTCGTGGTTACACTAACTTCTTTAGGTATAACAGAAAAAGTAA
>RZYW01000142.1 GCA_009930175.1 Clostridia bacterium | reverse complement strand
TTTGTTGTTGAGCTTGAAAAATTTATGAATATGTAATAGAATAAATTTTAATATTAAATATTTAGTTTTAAGTTTTATATTTGAAGATAATTATTAAAATCATTTTTGTAGGATGGGTAAGACGGTAGAAGCTTTCTCCAATGAGGGAGAAGCTGAATGATTTTAAATAAGAGTTGCTTACTATTTGCATATCTTTTTTTAACCTGCCATATTTATACCTTTTTCCTGAATAAAATGAATATTTAAAGTAATTATCTCTCTTCTGGGAATTTTTCCCGAGGAGATTTTTTATTACCCAAAAATATTAATCAAAAATTTTACCTAAAATTCAGGAGGAATCACCCATGACAAGAAAATTTGCAAAACCCCTTAAATCTATGAAATTAATTGCAATCATTTTAGTATCACTGGCACTTATTTTATCCGGATGTTCATCAAAAGCTCCTCAGGCACAGGAGGAGGGAAAGACTATTAAATTGAATTTTGCCACATTTTGGCCAGGAGAAAATTTTTACGTAACTGAGGGTCATAATGCCTGGATAAAGACAATTAAAGACAGAGTTGAGCAGGAAACTAATCATACAATTGACATCTCAGTTTTTCCTGGAGGCGTTCTTCTTGGAGCAACAGAAATTTATGAAGGTGTAGTGAATGGGGCTGCAGATATTGGTTCAACTTGTCCTTCCTATACACCGGGAGCATTTCCATCTACAACTGCTCTTGAGCTTCCCGGCTTGAAAAATGATAATGCGGTAGTTTCTTCATTAACAATGGAAGAAGCTTATAAAACAATAGAGGAAATTAATAAGGAATATGAAGATGTAAAAGTTATGCTTTTCTGGGCAACAGGCCCTGGAGATTTGTTTACTCAAAAACCAGTAAGAACTTTGGAAGATTTGAAGGGAATGGAAATTCGTGCAGCGGCAGGATCAGTTCCAGCCCTTAATGCTCTGGGTGCAGTGCCGGTTACAATGCCAATGGGAGAATCATATCTTGCTTTGAATCAGGGAATTGTTAAAGGAATTCTTGGCCCTGCAGAGATAATGAAAGGTTTCCGTTTGGCGGAGGTAACTAAATCAACAACAAAAACACCATTTCTGTATAACACAGTTTTCGTAAAAGTAATGAACTTAAGCACCTGGAATTCACTTCCATCTGAAGTGCAAAAAATAATTGAAGAAGTTAACGCAGAATTTGTAATAAAGTATGCGGAGCTGGGAAAGGTTCAATCAGAGCTTGGGAACATAATGGCTGTTGAAGATTATAATCATGAACTAATTGAGCTTTCTTCTGAGGAAGAAGGAAGATGGCTTGAGGCTTTAGCAAAAGTTCAGGATGAATGGATTCAGCAGGTTGAAAAAATTGGTCTTCCAGGATCGGAAATTCTTGAGAAAGTAAAAGAACTTGATAATAAATATTCAGAACAATTTGGGAGTTGAAAATAAATGAAAGAACTGGACAAGTTTATTGGCAGAATAACAGCTGGTTTTTCGGTACTTGCACAAATAGCCCTGGCGGCGGTTATGTTTTTAATAGTTGGGAATATAATTCTTCGTCGTTTTGCTGCACCAATTCCAGGAACAGTTGAGTTGGTGGAAATTTCCGGAGCAATAATTCTTGGTGCAGGAATAGCCTATTGTTTGTATAGCGGAGGACATATTTTTGTAGATGTTCTTGTTCAGAGATTATCTTTAAAAACTCAAGCACTTACAGATTTTCTTACTAACTTAATGATGTTTGTGCTGAATATAATTCTAAGCTGGCAAATTTTCGTATATGGAATCAGAATGAGTGACAGAGGTTTTGTAACAGGGCAACTGGGTTTTCCCATTGCCCCTGCAGTATATATAGTAGGAATTGGTTTCATATTAATGGTTTTAGTAAATTTAACTCACATTTTTAATTCAGGGAAAATACTAATTAAAGGAGCAGATAAATGAGTCCCGTAGCGATAGCTTTTATTTCAGTAATTTTACTATTCATTTTAATATTTTTGCGAATGCCTGTGGCTTTTGTAATGCTCCTTGTTGGGATAGGTGGCTATTCTTTTGTTGTATCTCCAGGAGCTGCAGTTACTATAGCAGCTCAGACAATTTACAGTAATTTTTCATCCTACTCCCTGATTGTTGTACCACTCTTTGTCTGGATGGGTTTTATTGCCTTTTATTCCGGATTAAGCAGCAAAATTTTTGAATCAACCTACAAAATAGTGGGAGATCTTCCCGGGGGTTTGGCAATTGCAACAGTGGCGGCTTGTACTGCTTTTGGAGCAATTTG
>RZYW01000141.1 GCA_009930175.1 Clostridia bacterium | reverse complement strand
AAAAAGTAAATGCAGAGCTTGAAAAAATAAAAGGGACATTGCCCTCGGGAGTTGAGGTTCTTACAGCTTACGATTCAGCAGAATTTATTAATCTTTCTATTGGAAATGTTATTAATAATGGATTCTTTGGAGCCCTTTTTGCAGTAATAGTTTTATATTTATTTTTGAGAAACATAAGAAGTACCTTAATTATTGGTACAGCAATTCCAATTTCAATTGTAGCTACTTTCATTTTAATGTTTTTTTCTGGAACCACAATTAACATTCTTTCTCTTGGGGGTTTAGCTCTGGGAATTGGCTTAATGGTTGATAGTTCTATAGTTGTGCTTGAAAATATATATCGCTACAGAACCGAAAAGAAATACCCAAGAGAAAGAGCGGCTATTTTAGGTACAAGAGAAGTTGCTTCTGCGGTAGTAGCTTCTACTGTTACAACTATTTGTGTATTTTTGCCATTGGTATTTGTTCAAGGTTTATCTTCACAACTATTCAGACCGATGTCATTAACAGTAACTTTTTCCTTATTCGCATCTCTAATGGTTTCCTTAACATTTATTCCGATGCTTGCTTCAAAACTTCTTGTTATTAACAGAACAGATATTGGTGAAGAGTTGCAAGAGATAGAGGAAGATTGTTCTAAAGATGATACTAAAGTTACTTTTATATCTAAAATAGCGAGAAAGATTTCAGATAAATTTCAAGAAGGAAATGATTTCTTAAAAGCAAAGTATTGCAGTATATTAGATAAGGCTTTAAATAACAGGAAAAAAGTAATATTTGGAACTATAGCTGGAATTTTGATAAGTCTTGTAATTTTTGTTGCCTTCGTAGGAAAAGAATTTATTCCTGCTGCAGATTCAGGATATTTTTCCGTGGATTTAAAGTTAGCTAGAAATACTGTTATTGACGAAACAAGATTAGCTACAGAAAAAGTGGAATATATTTTAGGGGATATAGATGAGATTGATCAGGTATTTGTTTCCGTAGGTGGGGGGAACATGATGACTGGTAGTGTAGGCGGAAGTTCCAGGACATCGAACCTCATGGTAAGAATGAAACCCCTTAACGAAAGAGATCGATCTGTTACAGAAGTAATGGATGAGGTACGTGATAAAACTGCAGATATGGCAGGTGTTGAAGTATCTGTTTCTTCTGATGGTGGTGGTATGAGTAGCGGAGCTCCTATTTCTGTAGAAATAAAAGGTTCAGATTTAACGGTACTACAGGAATTATCTGAGGAAATAGCAGGGAAAATAAAAACAGTACCGAACACAAGAGAAATATCAACTAGTTTTGATAAAGGTACTCCTGAAATTGAAGTAATTATTGACAGAGATAAAGCTTCTGCATATGGACTTAGTACTTATCAAGTTGCTGGAGCTTTGCGTCAAAATATCTCGGGAGTAACTGCAACTAAGTATAGAGAAAAAGGCAATGAGTATGATGTAAAAATTATGTTGTATGAAGAGCAAAGAACTGACTTAGAGGCGGCAAAAAGAATTATGATTCCTACTCCAATGGGCTTCAGTGTTCCTTTAGAAGAAGTTTCTGAGACAATATTCACAGAAGGACCTTCAAGTATTTCCAGGAAAGATCAAAGCAGAATTGCAACTATTACTGGGGATATTAGTGGGAGAGACCTTGCCAGTGTAAGTGCAGATATAACTAAAACTCTTGAAGATGTAATATTACCAAGTGGATATACTATTGAATTTGGTGGCTCAAATCAGGAAATGGTGGAGGCTTTTACAAACCTGGCTCTTGCTTTAGCCCTGGCAGTAGTATTAGTTTATATGGTTATGGCTTCTCAGTTTGAAGCGTTGTTACATCCATTTGTAATTATGTTTAGTATTCCGCCAACATTTATTGGAATTACTTTAGGATTATTTTTAACAGGAAGAAACTTTGGTGTAACAGCATTTATTGGAGTAATTATGCTGGCGGGTATAGTTGTAAATAATGCTATTGTATTGGTTGACTATGTAAATACCTTAAGAAAATCAGGAATGGAAAAAATGGAAGCTCTAAAAGAGGCGGGTAAGACTCGTTTCAGACCTATTTTAATGACTACTCTGACCACTATTTTAGCACTTATTCCTCAAACGATTGGAATTGGTGAAGGAGCCGAACTTATGGCGCCTATGGCTACGGTAGTTGTTTTCGGATTATTGTTTTCAACAGTAATTACATTGGTTTTAGTTCCGGTAGTATATTATTCTATGGATACTTTTGCTGAAAAGTATAAGGAAAGAATAGGAAAAGTGCTTACTGGAGGTCAAAAATAACATGAA
>RZYW01000140.1 GCA_009930175.1 Clostridia bacterium | reverse complement strand
CTTCTTGATGAAAATAGTGAAGTAATAATTTCCTTCCCTGTAAGAGACATTGTTGAGAGATACTACAATAAAGTTACTGTTAATAATCAGATTGGTCTTGAAGAAGCAACTTTTACCATTGAAAATGATATAGTAAAATTAGGAATAATTGTTCAAGACTTCTTTATCGACAAATACGCTGGTAATATAAATTACTGGGGTAACCTGGTAGTGCTGACAGACTTTAAATAAAAAATAAATTAAAAAGGGTGATCATCAAATTATTTTGATGGTCACCCTCTTTTAATATGGCTTACCTGGAAGTTTATCCTGCCAGATCATTTTTAGCAGTTCAAGTTCATCTGTATAGTCTGTCTTAGCTTCATCATCTTTATCGTATTCAAGTTTCTCAACAATTTCTACAGTGAAATTATCTTCACCTTTTTCTTTCCAATCTTTTTGAAGTTCTTTATAATAGCTGCTTCCCATTTTTAACTGAAAGAGGAGGCTGTTCATTTTTCCTTTAAGGTTTTGAGTTCCTTCAAGATGATAACGGCCGCTGTCTTTTGCTTTTATTATGAATAGCCCCATATCCGGCTTCATTTGTTTATATTGTTCTTTTAGTTCCCTTTTTCTTTCCAAGATTTAATACCCCATTTCTTTTAGAAGACGGGAAAGAGTTGCAAGTCGCTCGCCAATCAACTCTCCGTCATCACTTAATGCCTGAGAAAATAATTTTATATCTTCATTAATTTTTTCATTACCGGTACAAATTTCCAGAGTCATAGCATCCCCCTGAAGGCCAATGCGGTCTATTTGTGGATTTGTTTCATCATAAAGGTTTTCAAATCTGTAGGCATCCATAAAATGGATTTTTGTTCTGCAAACCATTATTGCCAGGTCAAGAATACGATGTAACGGAAGTTCCTCAGACTGACGGGACCACTTCTCCCCTGTGTGACGCCATACCTTGCCAGATATTTCTACTTTCCCTCTGTCATTCCACTGAGCAAGACCCAGGGAAATACCTTTTGCATCTGATTTATATGCGTATCTGCCATCCACATTCTCATAATTTTCAGATACGACAACAGGTTTATGTTTCAGGCTTGTTGGAATTTTCATTTTTATTCCCTCCAATTATTTATTTAGTAATTTACTAAATTAGTAAATTACTAAATAAATAATACACCCCCTGCCTCCCCTTGTCAATAAAAATGAAGAAAAGGGGACGCTTCTAAAATCAGCGGGTTATCCACAGGTTTCCTAGTTGAATCCTTCCCAGCCTACCCCTGTGGATAACCCGCACAAAATGGAAGCGTCCCCTTTCCCCTTTCCGTTGTCATATTTTTAATTTTGGTATAAAATTCTTTTCAGAAGTTGGAGGCGTTAAAATGAGCTTAAAAGATTGTACATATAATGATTACCGGAATATTGTTGTTAATGAGATACCTTTGATTGACTTCCGTGCCCCTGTTGAGTTTGAAAAAGGGGCTTTTATAAATGCTGTTAATCTTCCGATTATGAATAACGAAGAAAGAGAAAAAGTTGGAATTTGTTATAAGGAAAAGGGAAATGAGGAAGCCGTTAAACTTGGGCACCAGCTTGTTTCTGGAGATATAAAGAAAGAAAGGGTTCAGGGCTGGGTTGATTTTCTTACCAAAAATCCTAATGCATTAATTTACTGTTTTCGCGGGGGGCAGCGTTCACAAATAGCTCAGGAATGGATTTATGAGGCAACGGGAATAATGGTGCCCCGTCTTGCTGGGGGATATAAAGAATTCAGAAACTACCTTATTTCTTCCCTGGAACCAGAAAATATTAAGGCACAGGCTATAATAATAAGTGGATACACTGGGGCGGGTAAAACTATTTTCATTAATGAAATCGAAGAAACTGTGGATTTAGAAGGGCTGGCGAATCACAGGGGATCTGCCTTTGGAAAGCATGTTAACGGCCAGCCAACACAAATAACTTTTGATAATAATCTGGCCTATAAAATAATTCAAAATGAGGAAAAAGGACACAAAATAATGATTTTAGAAGATGAAGGGCGGAATGTTGGACGCTGCTATCTTCCCAAATCACTAGCCCAGCACTTTGCGGATTCTCCTCACATAATTCTCGAAGTCTCCTTTTTCCAAAGAGTAAATAATACTTTAGAAGAATATGTAATGCATGGACAAAAGGAACATGAATATCTTTTTGGTTATGAAGAAGGCTTAGCCCAATGGAAAAACCATATGGAAGAAAGCTTCATGCAAATTAAAAGAAAACTTGGAGGAGAGCTTCACCAAAGAATTCTAGACTCTTTCAACGATGCGTATGA
>RZYW01000045.1 GCA_009930175.1 Clostridia bacterium | reverse complement strand
TTTATTTCAGCACTAGCAACTGAATTGGATGATGAAAACTATAAAATGCTTGCTGAGAGACTTACCTGGAAGATAATGAGTAATGATTTGTTCGATGATTTAAATAATTTATAAAATAGGGTGTGAAACAACATTGTTATTTAAAGATTTTATATATATTTTGGCAGCTTATATAATTATAAAAATTGGTTATATGGTTCTTTTTAATAACTTCTTTCATCTTGTTACTTTAAAAGGTAAAAAAGCAAAAGGAACTTATCTTGACAGATTTAGCAGAATATTAGGGTATGCTTTGATTTTTATTGGCCTTATTACAGCTTTATTAATTGTTTTAAAAAGATATTTCCCGAATTATTATTTATATGCCTATGGAACTGTGATTTTCGCAACAGCTGCGTTCTTGCTGATTAAGTTTTTTTCATACAGAAGCCAGGAAAAGGAAGCAATTAGCGATGGAAAATAAAGAAAACTTTATAAAAAAAGTATTTAATACTATTGCTCATGATTATGACAAAATGAATTTACTTTTAACTTTTGGGTTTTTCCCTCTTTGGCAAAAAAGATTAATAAGAGAAATGAAAGTTATCCCTGGTGAAAAAATTATTGATATTTGTTGTGGCTCAGGAAAAATGACTGCTGAAATTTCTGAGTTACTATCTACTGTTGATGGTGGAAAAATCCTTGGAATTGATTTTTCAGAGAATATGTTGTTAAAAGCGAAAGAAAGAGTGGAAAATAAAAATTTACCCCTTGAATTTTTTTATCAGGATGCTTTAAATCTTGAATTTAAAAATAACTCTTTTGATAAAGCTGTTAATTCATTTGCCCTTAGAAATTTGAGCAGTATAGATAAAGCTTTGAGTGAAATGTTCAGGGTTTTGAATGAAGGTGGATCTCTTTTTGTTTTAGAGGTATCAAAACCTGAAAATAGGTTTATCAGATTTTTCTTTGAGATTTTTTATTATAATATTGTACCCTTAATTGGGAGAATCTCTGATAAAGGAGAAAAAATAGATAATAAATACTCTGCTTATGAATGGTTAAGTGAATCTTTAAAACAATTTCCTGAGAAAAAGGAGATTATTAATTCTTTTTATAAAGCAGGGTTTAGAAAAGTAGATACAAAAAACTATGGTTTCGGTGGGATTTCCTTATATATTGCTAAAAAATAAAAATATTAGTTTGAATAAACCACAGATTCCTTTATAATGTAGTTTAGGGGTGGAGTATATGAGTTTAAGTAACAAAATTACCAGAATTGCTCTGCTTCTGGCTCTTGCAGTTACTGTTCAGCAGTTGAAGATACAGTGGCTCACGGGACCAGGTGTAAACGCAATTTTATTATTAGCTGCTGCTTATACTGACGTATATTCTGCCAGTATATTGGGAATGATTACACCCGTTATGGCTCTTTTATTTGGAGTTATGCCACTTGCAGTTGTTGTTCCATTTATTATGGTTAGCAATATTGTTTACATAGTAATATATAAATGGCAGTATCCAAATAATTCTTTTGTTGCTATTTCAATGGCAGCAATTGTAAAATTTTTGGTTTTAACCATTGCAGTAAAATTCATTATAAGTGTTCCCCCGGGAGTAGCATATGCTTTAAGTACTCCTCAGCTGTTTACAGCGGTTACAGGTGGAATAATAGCAACAATTATTATCAGATATTTACCGTTAGAGAATGCATTAGATAAATCAGATAATTAAATTTTTAGGGGGTAGTATTTGTGTCTGAAGTTTTATTTAACAAAGAAAATGATATTTTAGTAGTAGAATTGGTAGGAGAAATAAACATCTTAGACGTAAATGATTTTAAGGAAAGCATTAAAGAAAAAATAAAAGCAGAACAAGCTAAAAAGATTATTGTTGATATGGAAAAAGTGCCCTTTATGGATTCATCAGGCTTAGGCATGCTTATTTCTTTATATAAATATGTCAATGAAAATCAAGGTAAAATAGTTTACACAGGCTTAAGTGAATATATACTAAAGATTTTGGGTTTTGCAAAACTAGACAAAATTTTCATAATTTCAGATAATATTCAATCAGGTAAATTAGCTCTCTAATAATAAAAGGGGGATTATATGAAAAAAGAGTTATCTTTATTATGTGGATGGATGAGAACATCTTCAAATGTAGTGGTTTTTACAGGGGCAGGCATGAGTACTGAGTCTGGTTTACCAGATTTCAGATCTGCAAATGGAATGTGGAAGAATGTTGACCCAAGAGAACTTGCCTCAATAAGAGCATTAAACACAAATACAAAAGAATTTTATAATTTTTATAAAATGAGAATAGAAGCATTGGAAAAAGCTGAACCTCATGATGGACATTTTATATTAGCAAACTGGGAAAACAAAAACAGAGTAAAACACATAATCACTCAGAATGTTGATGGTTTTCACCAAAAAGCAGGCTCAAAATCTGTTTCTGAATTACATGGATCATTAAGAATTTCCAGATGTCAGGACTGCGGAAGAGAATATTCTGCAAAAAAAATCTTGGAAAGAGACTTTCCAAGATGTGAGGCATGTTCAGGTAAATTAAGACCAGGAGTAGTTTTATTCGGGGAAAGTTTACCCCTTGATGCTTTAGAAATGGCTGATACAGAGTCTTCTAATTCAGAATTATTTATTGTAATTGGATCTTCCCTGGAAGTTTCTCCAGCAAACTATTTTCCTGTAAAAGCAAAGAATTCTGGGGCCAGATTAGCAATAATTAATCTTGATGATACAAATATGGATGATTATGCTGATGTTGTAATAAGAGGGAAAACGAAAGAAGTACTTCAAGAACTTGATCATATGATATCGGTAAGACCAAGTTTTTAATACTATTTTTTAACAATTTTTGAGAATTGAATTTGATCTCTGACTTCTCTTACAAACATATATTTATCTCTGCTGTCAGGGAGTTTTTTGGCTTTTCTTTCTACCATTTCCCAGTTTATTTCTTTGTTTTTATAAAGGGGAAGTTCATCTAGTTCCAGTAATTCATGTGCTTTTTTAATTAGCTTCTTTTTTCGTACACTCATACGAATTTTACGCCCGTAGTTAAAGAACAAAGTCATGATCGAAAAGAACAGGATCATTATTAAAATTGTTATAAAAGAATCACTTAGAAAATTCATATTTAACCTCCAGTAAAATAAATCTAAGAGTTATTATACACGAAGAAAAGAGGATATAAAATGGCTGAAATGCAATTTGTAGTTTTTAAATTAAACAATGAAGAGTATGGCATTGAAATTACTTCTGTTGAAGAGATTCTGAAATATCAGGATATTACAAATATTCCTCAGGCGGATGAATATATTCTTGGAGTTATTAATCTAAGAGGAAAAGTTATTCCAATTTACAATTTAAAGAAAAAGTTTTATGGAGAGAATTCAAATATTTCAGAAGATACAAGAATTGTTGTTATTAGTCATCAAGATATGAGTGTTGGTATGATAGTGGATTCAGTTTCTGAAGTCTTAAGGATTTCAGAAGATAATATTGACCTTACGAATACTTTTTTCTCTGATAAGAAAAATAATTCTATTGTGGGCATTGGAAAACTTGATAAAAGATTATTAATGATAATTGATATAAAAGAGCTTTTTACAGAAAAAGAAAAATCTAATTTTAAAGAAGTTCTTTAAAATTATTTTGTATACATTTTAAAAAAACTTGATATAATATTTCACATATACTATATTAGTATTGTGATAAGAAGGACAAAGAAGTCCTAAAAAGATTCAATTAAATATTTATTAGAACAATGGCGTTCTTGAAATATATTCATATATTTCAGAATGCCTTTTTATTTTTACAGGGGGGATTAAAATGAGAAAAGATAACGATTTAATGCTGTTTTCAGAAGATGTATTTACTTATGAAGTGATGAGAGAAAAAATGTCAAAACCTGCGTATAAGTCTTTTTTAAAAACTATTCAGGAGGGAACGTCTCTTGATCCTGAAGTTGCTAACTCAGTTGCTCATGCCATGAAAGAATGGGCTCTGGAAAAAGGAGTTACCCATTATACACACTGGTTCCACCCAATGACTGGTGGTACTGCAGAAAAGCATGATTCATTTTTGGCAACTTCAACTGATTGTAAATTGATGGTTGAATTTGGTGGGAAGGAATTAGTTCAAGGGGAGCCTGATGCATCAAGTTTCCCAAATGGTGGTATTAGAGAAACTTTTGAAGCAAGAGGATATACTGCATGGGATTTTACATCTCCAGCATTTGTTAGAGATGGTATCTTAACTATTCCAACTGCATTTGTATCTTATACAGGAGAAGCTCTTGATAAGAAAACGCCTCTTTTAAGAAGTATGGATGTAATTAATAAACAGTCACTTAGAATTTTAAGACTTTTTGGAAATGAAACTTCTAAAAAAGTTATTACAACAGTAGGACCAGAGCAGGAGTATTTCCTTATAGATAAGAAATATTTTAATGAAAGAAAAGATTTAATGTTCACTGGAAGAACTCTTTTTGGTGCTCCAGCTCCAAAAGGGCAAGAATTAGATGATCATTATTTTGGAAGCATAAAAGATAGAATTAAAAACTATATGAATGAAGTAAACAAAGCCTTATGGAAATTAGGCGTATCTGCAAAAACTCAGCACAATGAAGTTGCTCCTGGGCAGTTTGAAATTGCTCCAATTTTTCATACTTCAAATGTTGCAACGGACCACAACCAGCTTGTAATGGATACTTTAAAAAAGGTTGCATTAAAATATGATTTAGTTTGTTTGTTACACGAAAAGCCATTTGCAGGAGTTAACGGTTCTGGTAAACACAATAACTGGTCCTTATCTACTGATGATGGATTGAATTTATTAGAACCTGGAACAGAGCCTCATGAGAATATTCAATTTTTAGTATTCCTGGCAGCAATAATTAAAGCTGTTGATACGTATCCTGAATTACTCAGACTAGCCGCTTCAAATATCGGGAATGATCACAGACTTGGTGCTAATGAAGCTCCCCCAGCTATTATTTCCATTTTCCTTGGTGATCAGTTAACTGATATTATTGACCAGTTAGAAAAAGGAGATCTGTTCCAGTCTAAAAAAGGTGGAGAATTGTCTATGGGAGCAACTGCTCTTCCAACAATTCCAAAAGATAATACTGATAGAAACAGAACATCACCCTTTGCATTTACAGGAAATAAGTTTGAATTCAGAATGGTTGCATCATCCCTTTCAATTGCAGGACCAAACTTTGTATTAAATACAATTGTTGCTGATGAGTTAGCGAAAATTGCTGATGAGCTTGAAAGCAAAGATGATATGATTGGTTCTCTTAGAATAATTTTGCAAAATATAGTAAAAGAGCATAAACGTATTATCTTCAATGGTGACGGTTATTCTCAAGGCTGGGTAGAAGAGGCTGCTGAAAGAGGATTGCCAAATATCCGCTCATATGTTGAGTCTACAAAATCATTTATTGAAGAAAAATCTATAAATGTATTTGAAAAGCACGGCGTTCTTAGCAGAAGAGAAATTGAATCCAGATATGAAATAGTTCTTGAACAGTATATTAGCCAAATGAGAATTGAAGCCTTAACAGCTATTGAAATGCTTGATAAGCAAATGATTCCTGCGATTATTGAATATATAACATTCTTAGCAGATTCAGTTAATAGTGTTAAAGCTGCAAGTTCTAAGGCAAGTACAATAGTTCAAGAAAGCTTATTGGAAGATATTTCTGGTATGCTTGAAGATTTAAAAAATAAGACAAACAATATTAAGCTTTCTATAAATACAGTTAAAGATATAGATGATGTTTATGATAAAGCTTATGCTTACAGATATGAAGTATTTACTGCGATGCTGGAAGCAAGGGAAGTAGCAGATTGTCTTGAAACTATGGTTGGCAGAGAATTTTGGCCATTCCCCGTATATTCAGAGATCCTGTTTGACCTTTAATATTAATGGGTAATTTCTTCTTAATATTAGATTATTACAGGAGGGATTAAAATGCTCGTAAAGGATATAATGTCAAAGGATGTAGTAACTGTATATGAAACGAACACAATAGAAGAGGTAGCAAGAATTTTCATTGATAAAAAAATCAGTGGTGTTCCCGTAGTAGATTCACAGAAAAAAATTGTTGGAATTATTTCTGAAGGTGATTTAGTATTTCAACAGAAAAAGTTAAATCCTCCCGTATTTCTTAGCTTTTTTGATGGCGTAATTCAGGTTGGGAAAAGTGCTTTTTTTGATGAAATTAAAAAGATCTCTGCTTTTCTTGTAAAAGATTTAATGACGAAGGATGACCTTATAATTGCCAGGGAAACAGCAGATCTTTCAGATGTTGCAAGTCTCTTGATTGAAAATAAGGTAAACAGAATACCCATAGTTGATGATGAAAACAGGGTTGTTGGAATTGTTACCAGATATGATATCATTAAAGCTAATTACGAGAAAAATAAAGAGGATTAGTAATGTGGGTAAAGAAATAATTTCATTAAAGAAAGAAATTCTTGAATATGGAAAAGATAATGGAATAAATGCGCTTGGCTTTTTAAAAGCCGAGCCTTTTTTTCGTGATCTGGAAAGATATAATTATGCTGATAAAAAAGGATACTTATCATCATTTATTAAAAAAAATTCTGAATTAAATATAGTAGAAGGTTTCAAATCAGTTGTTGTTGTTTTAATATCGTATCCCAATCCAAATTATAATCTTCCTAAAAACCCAGGAAAAGAATTAGGTAATAAAATATATGGTAAGGTATCATCATCATCCTGGGGGAAAGATTATCATTTAGTATTGAGAGATGTTCTTGAAAAGCTGGCAGAATATATAAGTAATATTTCTGAAATGAAAGATTATTATATTTCTGTGGATACAAGCCCTGTATCTGAAAGAGAACTTGCTGTTAAATCTGGCTTAGGTTGGATTGGGAAAAATTCTAATTTAATTAATAAAGAGCTGGGGTCTTTTGTTTTTATTGGTGCTCTTTTTACAGACATAGAGATCCCCGGTATTGATAATATAGAACTATCAGATGACTTTTGCAAAGATTGTACTATATGTATAGATTCATGTCCTGTTAATGCAATTGATAAAAACATGAGAGTTATTAAAACAAATTTGTGTTTATCTCAGCAAACCCAGGAAAAAGAAGTAATAAATAGTTTTGTTAAAGAAAAAATTAAAGAAACAAAATATATTTATGGTTGCGATATTTGCCAGGAAGTTTGTCCCTGGAATAAAAAAGAGAGGAATTTTAATCCTCTCTTTAATCCTGAAATTGAAGAAGTATTTATTGATCTGGAAAAATTATTATTAGAAACCAACAGCTCTTTTAAAAGCAAGTACGGACATTTAGCTGGGAGCTGGAGGGGTAAAAAAATCTGGCAAAAAAATGGTAAATTTATTTTACTTGATTCTGATAGCTAATATAGACGCTTTTATTAATATTGCTGCAAGGAAAAGAGTAATAATACTGTCTAGTATATGATGAAGTCCAGTCCCAACTCCTATAACAACTCCTGCCTTATATAAATCAAATCCAAAGGGTATTACAATTAAGGCTTCTGATATTGCATGAAGAGGCAGAGTTATTAATAAAACTTTTGAAAGACTCATTCCTTTTTTGTATAAGAGTGCTCCAGTAACCCCAAAAACTATATGCATTGAAGCTCTGGCTGCAACTACCGGGCCAAGCTTAATTAAAAAGCCCAGGGCTGATCCAGAGGCAACTGCCAGGGCTGTTGCAGGGCTTATTGTCATGGCAATCATAACAGGCACATGAGATGCCAGAGTAGCACTAAAAGGAGGCAGGGTAATTCCAAGAAAACCTCCAAAAGCCAGGGGTATTAACAAGGATAAAGATGTAAGTATTGCTCCATAAATCATTTCTTTAGTTTTCATTATTTGATTAAAACCTCCATTTAATAGTATAGTCTTGTGTATATACAGAAGAGTATACTTTGAAACTTTTCATTTGTAAAGATAATTGTTATAATTACTTCCTGTGAAAGGGAGGAATTATTTTGTATAAAATATTAATTTATTTATATAATTTTTTGCCAAAAAGTTTAAGAAAATATATTACAAAAAAAACAACATATTATTTAGTTAATAAATATGCAGATTTAAAAATTAAGGGAATTGAAAATATTCCGGATAATGAACCAGTTATTTTTATTGGCAATCATCTGTCTAACTTAGATGGTTTATTGTTATCAAAATTATTTGAAGAAAGAAACAAAAAAGTTTTATTTTTAGCAGGGGTAAAATTAAAAGGGGAAGCAATTACCAGAGCTGTTCTTGAAATTGTTCCTCATATTGAAATTGAGCCAAACAAGCCGGATAGAAAAGCATTAAAAAACGCAATTAAAGCTTTAAAAGATGGATATTCTATTTTAATTTTTCCCGAAGGAACCAGATCAAGAAATGGTGAAATGTTAAAAGGGCGTTCTGGGGTATATTTAATTGCAAAAATGGCAGGAGCTAAAATTATACCAGTAGCAATTACTGGTACAGAGAAATGTCTTCCTGTTGAGTCTAGTGGTAAAATGTCAAAGGAAAGTTTTATACACTCAGAAGTCCTGGTAACTTTTGGCAAAAGCTTTGATCTTCAGGATTTACCTGAATCTGAGGAGCCTGTAGATGAAATGATGAAAAAAATCGCTGAACTTTTACCTTTTGAATACAGAGGGTATTATAAGTAACAGGAGGTGTTTTAATGAACCAGGGTAAAATACAAGTTTATACAGGAGATGGGAAAGGAAAAACAACTGCAGCCATTGGTCTTTCAATAAGAGCTTTAGGGGCGGGTAAAAAGGTACTTTTTCTTCAATTTATGAAGTCAAAAGAATATAGCGAACACAGTGTACTTGAAAATATCTCAAAAAATTTTAAACTTCAAACATTAGGTAAACCTTTTTTTATTGCGAGAAAAGAAGATATGAATAATGAAGAATATGAAAAGTGGAAAGATGAATGCGTTTTCTTTGAAAAAGGGAACCCTCCAGCTGAATATCTGGAAATGATAAACAAAGGGCTTAAAGAGCTTTATAAAACCCTTAAATCGGAGGAATACGACCTTATTATTCTTGATGAAGTTAATGTGGCATTATATTTTGACTTAATTAACAAGGATGAATTTATTAATAATATTTTAAATAGAAATCCAGGTGTAGAATTAGTTTTAACAGGAAGAAAAGCATTACCAGAAATTATTGAAATTGCAGATTTAGTAACAGAAATGGTAGAAATAAAACATTATTATAATACTCAGAACCTTGAAGCACGAAAAGGAATAGAAAATTAAAAGAAGTGACTTTTAAAAGTCACTTCTTATTTTTTTGCTATACATATATAATTTTTTTGTTTTTTAAGAGAAAAGTTTTTGCTTTTTAATAATTCCTCAAATTTAGATGAATATAATTCGGAAGCATTACCAAATTCAGAAGCTAATTCAGGTATTATTCCCGAATTAGTTAAATAATCTAAAGAGTTATTATATTGTCTTTCAAAGGTTAGAAATATAGTTTGGGAAAAACCCAGGCTAATTAAACCTTTATTAATTTTTTCTGTATTCTCTCCATAAGTATTAAATAAATTAATTTTTGAAATAGCAGACTGGTTTGCTTGTTTGAAATTTTCAAAATCATTAAAGATTTCAGTAAAGTTATCTGCGAAGTCATCAATAATTACCATAGATCCATCATTTTTAAGGATACTGAAAATCTTATTTTGGAAATCATTATCAAAATATTTCCATGAAAAAGAGAATATTATTAAATCATATGAGTTATCTGATGCAAATTTTACAAAATCCATTGCATTAACTTTTTCAAAAGATATATTTTTACGATTTTCTTTATTTTTTTTCAAGGCTTCATTGATCATTTTACTTGAGATATCAATTCCAAGATAATGAAGGGAGTCGGGGATAAGATGGGATAAAAAACCATCACCGCAGCCAACTTCCAATACACGGGCATCTTTTTTTAAATCTAAATAAGAAAAGATCTTTTTATAATTTTCTAAAAACCCACTACTTTTTGAAGAGTAGTGGGTTTTGCTTATTTTGTCATAAATAAGGGCGATATCTTTATGATTAACATAAGATTTTTTATATTTTAATGATTGCAATTTAATATTATAGAGAATACTCATTTAAAATATTTATCTCCTTAAGTATTTTTCTGGGTTAGTATGGGAACCGTTTAGTCGAACTTCAAAATGTAAATGTGGCCCTGTTGATAATCCAGAGGTTCCAATTTGAGCTATTTTTTGACCAGTTGCAACAGTATCTCCAACTTTAACTGAGAAGGAAGAGAGGTGAGCATAAAGTGAACTCATTCCGCCTCCATGGTCAATAATTACACAATAACCATAAGAACCATTATATTTAGCCAGGATTACTTTTCCTGAATTTACTGCTAAAACATTTTTCCCGTAAGGTACACCCAGGTCAATTCCGGTGTGTAGTCTTTTAGTTTTCAGAATTGGATGTACTCTGTAACCATAAGGAGATGTAATTCTGTAATATCCTGGTGTAGGCCAGTTTAATGCAGAGGGACTAGTTCCACCAGTACCTTGAACTGCCCGGATTTGTTGTTCAATAATTTTAGATTGTTCTTCAAGTTCATCAAGCATCGACTCATAGTAGGATTTTTCTTTTGTTATAGTATCAATTACTGTTTTATGTCTTGAAGAGGCAACGGAAAGCTCAGTTGTTCTTGCTTCTCTTTGGGCTTTTAATTCAATAAGATTATTTTTTTCATTTTCTAAAGATATTTTAGCTTCATCAAGGCTTCTTTTCTCTTCTTCAAGTTCATTTAATAAGGTATTGTCATTTTTAGCAACAATTTTCATTAATTCATATCTTGATAAAAAGTCAGAGAAGCTGGTTGCCTGAAAGAGAACATCAAGAAATTTAACCTCACCTTTAATGTAAATATCTGTAAGACGGTCTTTAAGCATTTCTGAACGTTCAGATACTTCAGTTTGTTTTAATGAAATTTTTTCAGTTATTTTTTCAATATTTTGTTCAGATAATTCAAGGTTATTAGTAATTTCGTTAAGGGAAGCATTAGTTTTTTCTAAAGTTGAGTTAATTTGATAAAGCTCATTTCTAAGCTTTTTTTGTTCAGCTGCTTT
>RZYW01000139.1 GCA_009930175.1 Clostridia bacterium | reverse complement strand
TCCCATATGGGCTTCCTTTGAATATTCAGTCCAGTAAAAAGATAGCCATTCTTTATGGAGCTGGCATGCTTTTTGAGCAAGTTCACTTGAAGGATTACCTTCTTCACAAGCAAGCTTTAATGTTTCATTTAGCTCCTGATTAAGTTTTTCCAGCTTATCATAATCTTCTTGGCTCATTCCAAGAACTTTTTTATTTGACTTATTTGCAACATCTTCTCCATATTTTTCTCTTACTTCCCTGCCATACTTCTTCTCGTTATTTTCAACCATTTTTTTCTTAAATCCTTCAAATTTTTCTTTATCCGACATTGTATTTCTCCCCTCTGCTGCTGAAATTGTTTTTTCAACATTGTTTATCAACATATCCAGCTGATTCTTTTTATCAAGGAGTTTTTCACGATGTCCTTTGAGAGCTTCAATATTACTAAATGAGGAAGAGGATAAAATAGATTTAATTAAATCCAACTCCACTCCAAGCTCTCGGTAAAACATAATCTGCTGAAGTTTATCAACCTCATTTTTACCATAAATCCGGTAGCCTGATGAGTTTATTCTTGCCGGCTTCAGAATATCAATTTCATCATAATACCTTAAAGTCCTGGTGGTAATCCCTGCTAGTTCTGCAAGTTTTTTTATTGTGTATTCCATGATTACACCCCCTGATGACTCTATAATAAACCTTCACGCAACGTTAATGTCAAGTATCTTTCCTCAAAATATTTAAATAATCTTCATAAACAAAATTCCTGTTCCTTTTTGCTGCACCTGATTGTTTTAGTACTCCTAGATTTTCGAGTTTTTTTATATTTTTAGATACAGTATTGTAGGTATAGTCCAGCTCTTTTGCAGTTTTATTTATCTCTATTATTGGTTTCTTTTCTATATACTCAAAAAGTCTTAAGAGAGATTTTTCCCTGGAATCTTCCTGAATAACAATTTCCATGTTTTTATCGTGTAAAGCAATTAACTTATCAATGCTTGATAATGCATCTTCAGCTGATTCAAAGATACCTTTTAAGAAAAATTTAATCCACTGCACGTAATTATCTTTTTCTCTTACTTCATTTAGCCTGTCATAATATTCTATTCTATTTCTTTTCAAGTAATATGAAATGTATAAAGTTGGATATGTTAGAATTTCCCGATCACGCAAAAGTAAATTTATCAATAACCTCCCAATTCTTCCGTTTCCATCCAAAAATGGATGAATAGTTTCAAATTGATAATGAATTAATGCTATTTTTATTAATGGATCTGTCTCATCTTGAGAATTAATATATTTTTCTAAATTATCCAAAGCAATATTCATATCTTCAACATTAGGAGGAATATACCTTGCATTTTTAAGTGTACTTCCACCAGGGCCAATCCAATTCTGACTATTCCTAAATTCTCCGGGGTTCTTTTCTCCACCTCGAATATTTTTTAATAAAATTTCATGTGTTTCCAGTATTAATCTCTTGCAAATTGGCAGAGTTTTAAGTCTTTCAATGGAATAATCTGATGCTTTTATATAATTTATTACTTCTTCAACATTAATATTATTATTTTTCTCTGCATCAGGATCCAAAATATCATCCAATGTTGCCTGGGTTCCCTCGATCTGTGAAGAAAGAAGAGCTTCTTTCCTTACATACATTGATACAAATAAAGGTACACTGGGAATACGGGTAGAAATTACTTCTAATTTCATTAAACTCCGATGGGCATTGGTTAGAATATTTATAATCTCATCATCCAATTCTATTTTCTTATCCAGAGGAAGTTGAGTTGGAATAAAAGACCTATACTCCATTTCACCTTTAAAATTTATTCTGTATTTTCCTGAAAAAGTCATATAATCACCTACTTTGAGCCTATTATATCACTCTTATTTCACCAAAACCAGCTTTTAATGAAATAAGAAGACGATATTCGCCTTCTTATTTCATTTCATTATTTACTTATTTATTACTTTTCCTTCTGTATCATAATATGTTCCATTATCAGCAGGCATTCCTTCTTTTATTTCCCCTTCATAAAACACCTTGCCATCAGGGTATAAAATTCTTCCTGTTCCAGCAAATTCCATTTCCTCTCCTTTTACTACAATGTCACCTTCATATGTTGGCTCTTCATTTTCGTTAAAAACTCTCCCTGTTCCTTTATAATTGGTTCCATCATTCTCGGTTATAGTTCCTGCAAAAAGTTTTTTTCCTGCCTTGCTGTAAATAGTACCTTCGCCCAGAGGAATTGTATCTTTTATTTCACCCTCATATTTTAAAACACCATTTTCATAGAATTTACCCTGACCATGGATTTTCCCATCTGCAAACTGACCTTCATATATTAACTTACCATCTTTATATAAAGTACCCTGACCATTTGCAAGGTTCCCT
>RZYW01000138.1 GCA_009930175.1 Clostridia bacterium | reverse complement strand
AATAAGTTCCATAACGGCATGTCTTCCATAATAATATTGTTCTGAATTATTCATATATATTTTTACCTCTTCTCAGACTATAGGATTGAAAAAGTCATCCGTAAATACAATTTCACCATAATTTTCTGCTGCAAAGTCTTCTTCAAAAGGGATATCTGCGAAAAGTGTAGGCAGAATTTCCTTAAAGTATTTAAGTAATGGAATTGCAATTTCTTTTACTTGAGGGTGAGCCCCTTTGTCGCATCTAAGCTTTAAGAAATGTCTCCATTCCCTCAGGTTATATGTCACAACGATTTCTGTTTTCAAGGAGTTAGGTAATACAGATCGAGCTTCCTGGGGAGTTGAGCCGGCTTCAAGGAGGGCAAAATAATTAGCTTCTGCTTCCTGACAGGCTTTTTCCCAAAGGGCATATTCTACTGGACGATTTCTGTAGAAAAACGGATCTATAACTGTTATTTCATTACCAAATTTATCATTTGAATAATTACAGTATCGTGTTGACTCCTGGGAATAGCTGCCAACTCTGTGGCGAACTATTTCGTGGGTAATACCCCTGTCTGTGATGAACATAAGAGTAATTTTTTCGTGTTCTATTACGGATTCGTGTCCGTGCTTAATAATTCCACCAAGAAAATTAGTGTTTACTTCATCTCTAAGTTTGTCTTCAGATTTATAGCAAACCCGGGCATATCTTTCTAATTTTTTCAAAAAATCTTTTTCTACTTCCGATTTTGGGATCAATACTTTCGCTTTTGTAATAATCAATTATCTTCTCTCCTTTTCATCCTCATCCAAAAGTTCCTCCAGGCGACTGATAATTTCGCTGATTCGCTTTTTATCTTCTTTGAGATAAAGATATCCCATTAATGATTCAAGACCTGTGGCATTGGTATACTCAGTAATATTTGACTGTTTCGGAATATATTTTGGTTTGGTGTTTCTTCCCCGGCGAAAAGCATCTGCCTCTTCGGGGGTAAGGTCATTTAAAATCGAGAGGATTAGCCTGCTTTGCATTGGGGCATTAACCCGGCGGATCGCTTCTTTATGAAGGCGGTTTCCCCGGTAATATCCTTTTTCAATTAAAGCTTTTCTAACTTCCAGCTCGTAAACTGCATCACCGATGTAAGCCAGAACAATTCCAGTATAATTTTTTATATCTTCCATTGTACCCCTGCTCTGGTGTCCTCTAACTGGACTCCAATTTCACTTAGAGAATTTCTGATTTTATCTGCAGTTGCAAAATCTTTATTTTTCTTTGCATCCTGACGAAGGTCAATTAAAATTTGAATTAATTTTTCCGTAAGATCAGACTGCTCTCCTTGTTTTGATGAAGCTGTTGTTGCTTTTTCTATGTCTAATCCTAGCACATCTAAAAGCCCTGCGTAAACGGATAAAAGTTTTTCTGAATTTTCTTTTGTCATTTCATTTTTCTTGATGAGTTTATTAATTTCTTTTGTGAAATCAAAAATTTCTGCGATGGCAAGTGCTGTATTAAAATCATCATCCATGGCTTCTTTAAAATCTTCTGTAACTTCTTCAATAATTTTGGCAACTTTTTTACTTTCATCTTCTGATGATGAAGTTTCTTGATAATTTTTTAGTTGAAGATAGGTGTTTTTAATTCTTTCCAAAGCCCGGCCGCTTTCTTCAATTTTGTCATAATCGAAATCCAGAGGACTGCGGTAATGGGTTTCAATTAAATAGAAGCGAACTGTTGTGGGATCGAATCTATCCAGAATTTCTCTTAGCAGGAAGAAATTCCCCAGGGATTTGGACATTTTTTCTTTATTAATGGTAATAAAACCGTTGTGCATCCAGTAGTTTGCCATTTTCTTTCCTGTCATTGCTTCTGTCTGAGCTACCTCATTTTCGTGATGAGGGAAAACAAGATCCTGACCACCGCCGTGGATGTCAAACTGATCTCCTAAAAATTTTCTGCTCATAACGGAGCATTCAATGTGCCACCCGGGACGTCCTGAGCCCCAGGGGCTTTCCCAAAATAGCTCTCCTGGTTTAGCGCTTTTCCAAAGAGCAAAATCTCCTGGATGTTTTTTTCTTTCATCTACATTTATGCGGGCACCCATTTGCATATCCTCAAGATCACGGCCGGAGAGTTTTCCGTAGTGATCAAATTTTTGGATGTCGTAATATACATCTCCATCTACTTCGTAGGCAAATCCTTTTTCTATAAGCCCCTGAACGAAGGCAATAATTTCTGGTATATTTTCACTCACTTTGGGATGGTGGGTGGCCTTTTTGATGTTTAATTTTTCTGTATCTTTAAAATATTCACCAATATATTTTTCTGCGAGAGCTAAGGGCTCCATGTTTTCCTCTGCTGCCCGGTTAATGATTTTGTCGTCAACATCGGTAAAGTTTTG
>RZYW01000008.1 GCA_009930175.1 Clostridia bacterium | reverse complement strand
CAGCTCCAGTAGCAATCGCTGATGGCGAAACTGTAGAAGCTCCAATGCCAGGAAAAATCTTCAAAATTGTTAAAAAAGTTGGAGATACAGTTGCAGAAGGCGACGTAGTAATGATTTTAGAAGCTATGAAAATGGAAAACGAAATCACTACAGGTGTAGCTGGTACTGTTAAGCAGATCCCAGTTGCAGAAGGACAAGCTGTAAACCCAGGAGACGTATTATTCGTTATCGGTTAATATCCTGAGTAGCGTACTTATTAAGAGAGGGGTTGTACACGCGCAATGCAAGATTTTCAAATAGGAGAAGCGATGGTTGATCTGTTATATTCAACGGGTTTTCTAAGAATGACGCCTGGTAATGCAATTATGATGGTTGTTTCCTTTGCTTTATTATATTTAGCAATTAAGAAACAGTATGAACCATTACTATTATTACCAATTGCTTTTGGTATGTTATTAACAAACTTTCCAGGAGCACCAATGATTAACCCACCAGAATATATTCCATATATTACTGATCATCCAGAGTATACAATTTATAATGATGCAAAGGGATTAATTTTCCCTGGCTTACAATTAAATCCAGGAGAGGTTCTAACTATGAAGTTAGACCAGCCTGGCGGACTTCTTTGGTATCTTTACAGAGGTGTAAAGTTCGGTATTTACCCACCATTGATTTTCATGGGTGTTGGTGCAATGACAGACTTCGGTCCACTAATTGCTAACCCAAAAACTTTATTACTAGGTGCAGCAGCACAGTTTGGTATTTTCGGTGCCTTTATCGTTGCTGGAATGTTAGGATTTACAGCTCAAGAAGCAAGTTCTATTGCTATTATCGGTGGTGCTGATGGTCCAACTGCGATTTATGTAACAAGTAAACTGGCTCCTCACTTACTTGGTCCAATTGCCGTAGCAGCATATTCTTATATGGCTCTTGTTCCAATTATTCAGCCTCCAATTATGAAGGCATTAACTACTTCAGCAAACAGAAAAATTGTTATGAAGCAGTTAAGAACAGTTTCCAAATTAGAGCTTATCATATTCCCAATAATGGTAGCTGTTGTATGTATCCTTTTCTTACCAGATGCAGGTCCACTTGTTGGTATGTTAATGCTTGGTAACTTGTTCCGTGTTTCTGGTGTTGTTGAACGTTTAAATGAAACAGCTCAAAACGCATTAATGAACATTGTTACAATTTTCTTAGGAATAACTGTTGGATCAACTGCAACAGCAGAAGCTTTCTTAACTACTCAAACATTAATGATCGTTGGTTTAGGATTAATGGCTTTCTGTGTTGGTACTGCAGCAGGTGTTATTTTAGGAAACGTTATGTGTATCTTATCTGGAAAACAAGTTAACCCACTTATCGGTTCTGCTGGTGTATCAGCAGTTCCAATGGCAGCAAGGGTTGCTCAGGTTGTTGGACAGAAAGAAAATCCAAGAAACTTCCTTTTAATGCACGCAATGGGTCCAAACGTAGCAGGTGTACTTGGTTCTGCAGTAGCAGCCGGTGTACTTTTAGCGATGTTTGCTTAATTAAAAACCTTAAAGAGATGGCTTTTGCCATCTCTTTTTTTAATGGTATAATTACAAATAAAAAAACACAGGTGGTATTTTGAGAATAATTGCTGGAACGCACAAAAGAAGAGAAATAAAAGCACCTAAAGGTATGAAAACCAGACCAACAAGTGATCGTGTCAAAGAGGGGATTTTTAATACTTTAAGGGAAAAAATAGAAGGTGCTGTTGTCTTAGACCTTTTTTCAGGAACTGGGAATTTAGCCTTAGAATCAATAAGTAGAGGCTCTGATTTTGCATATCTTGTTGAAATTGATAAGAATGCTTATTATACTATTATGGAAAATGTAAAAAGATTGGGAATGTCAGCTAAAACGCAGGTTTTTCATTTAAGCTGGGATAAATTTATAGATTATTCGGCTAAAGAGAGTATTAAATTTGACCTTATCTTTTTAGATCCTCCATATTATGGTAAGTATTATAGTGATGTTTTAAATAAAATATCTTCCCTGGATATTTTAAATGATAATGGAGTAATAATAATAGAAACATCAGAAAAAATAAGCATTGAAGAGTTGACAAGTGAAGTTTACGAAAGCGTCAAGGAATCAAAATATGGTGATACAAAAATATTTTATTTTCAAAAAAAGAGGGGTATAGAATATGGAAATAATTAATGTAATTGATGAATTGGAAAGAGAAATACAATTAGCAAAAAAAATGCCTTTAACATCTAAAATACTTATTGAAGAAGATCTTTTATATAAATATGTAGATGCTTTAAGGGCTCATATTCCAGAAGATATAAGACAGGCTCAGTGGATTAATAAAGAAAAAGAAAGAATATTTAAAGATGCCAAAGATGAAGCTAAGAAAATTGTTAGTACTACAGAGAATAAAATGCTTGAAATGTGTGATGAAAAAGAAATAATTAAAATTGCAAATCAAAAGGCAAAAGAAATAGTTGATAATGCTAACCAAAAATCAGCAAAAATTATTCAGGGTTCCTATCAATATGTTGACGAAATAATGTCTGATCTTGAAAAAAGAATGGATAAACAACTAAAAGAAGTAAGAGCAGGTAAAACTGAAATTAAGTCAACAATCAATAAGTATAAAATGAAGCAGTCCGGAAATCTTACCACTGTTTCTGCAAATACATTAAATTTAAAAGAAAAAGAAATACCCCTCGAATTAGAAGGGGATAATTCTGAAACTAAAGTAATAAATATTAAGAAAGATATAAAGGAGACATTGTAAACTCTTGATTGTAAGAGTTGTGATTTTTGCTTTTCTGGACTTGAGAATAAATATTGCTTGATGTTATTTCTAAATCCAGTTGAAGCTTGCTTTTTGGACTAGATTCTTTATAAAAATCCGCAAATTTTGTTATTACAGGCAGAGAACTTTTTTCCTTTATTTTTGCTATAATATCTCTTCCTTTATCATTAAATGCAAGAATTCTTAAGTATTCAGGTTTTGAGTTTTCATAGCTTTTGTTTATACCTAACAGGATTTCAATTAGTATTCTCTTTATTCTTGTTTCCGTAAATCGTTTACTTTTTACAGAAGAAATAAGATTATCTAAAGAAGTATTATCGCAAAGTGAACTAAGGAATTTGTTTTCAAGACCCTCGGAAATACCAGGGAAATCAGGATATTCATTTTTTTTCATTCTTCTAAGTTGATACATAATTTGAGTTGTAAAGTCATCAATAAACACAGGAGTAAAATCTTGATTGATATTGTATTCAACAACTTTATTTGTTTCTTCAGTCAGAAAGTTTTTGTAAGAAAAATCATTTTTTTTCATTAAATTTCGTATTAGAGTTGCTCCCGCAATATTATTTACCGGCTTTAGTCCATGATAATTCCCAATTCTTTGAATAGGGACAGGTTTAATTTTTGAGTTCAGCTCTTTTAGTACTTTGAGGTAGTTTATACCAAGAATAATATTTGGCTGGTTAAGATCAACAGATAAATCAGGGAAATATTCTTTTATAGCTTTTTCCCGGGATTTAGGGTATGACTGACCAGTTTTTAAATATTTCTTTAATAAGATTTTAAACTCAGAATTTTCATTTGCCAGTAACTCAGATATTTTATTAAGTTCACTTAAATCAGGATTTTCTGACCCAAAGGCAAGATGAGTAATTACATTAGATTTTTCTAGAGAAAAAATACTGCCAAAAGCAAAATGATAAGCACTTCTTGAGGAGTAAAGAACTGGCAATTCAAGCACAAGATCTACACCATTTCGCACTGCCATTTCTGCTCTTTGCCATTTGCTAAATATGGAAGGTTCACCCCTTTGCACAAAATTACTGCTAATGATGGCAACAGAGTGTTCAGCTTCTGAAAGTTCTTTAGCTTTATTTAAATGGTATAAATGCCCATTGTGGAATGGATTGTATTCTGCAACGATACCTACTATTTTCATATAATCACCCTTTAATTAATATACCATAATAATTGGAGGAATGAAATTTGGATGTAATTCAAATGCTTATGGAAAAAGCAAGTAAAGTAAATGCTTTAATAGTCCTCCCTGAGGGGACAGAAGATAGAATTTTAAAAGCAGCAAGAATTATTACCAAACAAAAAATCGCTAAAATAGTTTTGCTTGGAAAAGAGGAAGATATTCAAGAAAAAGGGAAATCTTTTTCTTTGGATCTAAGTGAAATAGCTATAATTGATCCAAAAAAATTCTCCGAATTAGAAAGATATTCTCGGGAACTTTATGAGCGTAGAAAACATAGAGGGGTTACATTGGAAGATGCAAGAAATTTAATTCTAAATCCCCTTTACTTTGGTGCAATAATGGTAGCTCTTGGTGATGCTCATGGTATGGTAGTTGGAGCGGTTACCAAGACTAGTGATGTAATGAGAACCGCTCTTCAGGTTATTCCTAAAGGTGAGAATGTTAAATTAGTTTCCAGTTCTTTTATTATGGTAATTCCTGACTATGAATTTGGTCAAAGAGGAATATATGTTTTTGGAGACTGTGCAGTTAATCGTTTTCCTAACTCAGAAGAGCTTGCTGAGATAGCATTTCAGTCAGCCAGAACAGCTGTTGAATTAATTGATATGGATGCGAAAGTAGCATTCCTTACATATTCAACTAAGGGAAGCTCTTCGGATTCATGCACAGAAAAAATTGTCCAGGCAGTTAAAATAGCTCAAAATAAATATCCTCATTCACAATATCCAAAAATTATCTTTGATGGGGAGTTCCAGCTAGATACAGCCATTGAGCCATTGGTTGCTGAAGTAAAAGCGCCAAATAGTGAAATTGCAGGCAAAGCAAATGTATTAATATTTCCCAATCTTGAGGCTGGGAATATTGGCTATAAATTAGTTCACAGATTTGCCAATGCGGAAGTAATAGGGCCAATAACTCAGGGTTTAAGTAAACCAATAAATAACCTTTCCCGGGGTTCAAGTATTAGTGATATAATAAATAGCATTCTTGTTACAATATTACAATCAACATCTAAGCCGATAATTCCTACGAAAGAAATTGAAGAGTGATTATTGACATAAAGGGTCTTTATCAATATAATTATACAGTATGCTAACTAATGAATAGAGGTCTGTTAAAATTTTAGTTAATATAAGCACTTTTAATAACAATAGTAAGAACCCGGTTTTTCAAGGGGAAGTTGAATTCTTTGACGGGAAAGACAAACTGATATTTAACGTAAAAATACTATATCAGGATGATAAATTTTACGCAGAGGGTACTTCTGAATTTGAAAAAAAACTGGAATGTTCAAGGTGTCTCCAGGAGACAAAAATAAATCAGCAAATATCTTTCAAAGATTTGTATTTGAAGAATAAAGAAGATTTAGAAATGTATGAAAATGATTTCCCAGGAAATATATTCTTTGTCGAAAAGGGAAATTTAGATTTGGCTGATAGTATTGCTGCAGCATTGGAAGAACAAAAAGTTGATTCAGCTCTATGTTCTGAAAATTGTGAAGGGCTTTGTCCCCAATGTGGCACTAACTTAAATATAGCAAAATGTAAGTGTAAGGATGATAAAATTGATCCTCGATTAGAGGCATTGAAAAATTTTAAAATTTAATTATCCTATTCTAGGAGGTGTAGTGTAATGGGTGTACAACAAAGTAGAAGATCAAAATCAAGAACAAGAAGAAAAAGAGCTGCGTGGTTAAGTACTGATAAACCAAGTGTTATGGAATGTCCTCAGTGTCATGCTGTAAAACTTCCTCACAGACTTTGTCCTGAATGTGGATATTATAATGGCAGAGAAGTAATTGCTAAAAATGATCAGGCTGCCTTAGATAAAGTAAAAAAAGAACAAGCTGAATAGTAAATTATAAAAGACAAACTCCCTAAGGGAGTTTTTTTTTGTGTATTTTTATTGCTTTTTTATTTGCAATAAATTATACTTGGTATTGTTACTAGGTACTAATACATGGTTAGGTGATTGATAATGAAAAAATTAGCAAGAAAAGAAAGACAAGTTGAATTAAAAAATATAATAGAAATTAATCCATTTATAACTGACGAGGAACTTGCAAAAAAGTATGACTGCAGTGTTCAGACAATAAGGCTGGACCGTTTATTAATGGGTATTCCAGAAGTAAGAGAAAGAATGAAGTCAGTTGCCAGAGAAAATTACGATAAAGTTAAAACCACAAAAGATTACGAAATAGTGGGCGAATTGCTGGAAATAGACTTAGACAACAAAGCTATCTCTTATATGGAAGTATCAAAAGATATGGTTTCAGAAAAAAACAATATCTGCCGTGGACATCATATTTTTGCTCAGGCGAATATGCTTGCATTATCAATGGTAGATGCTGAAATTGCACTTACTGGAAGCGCAAGGATAAGATACAAAAGGCCCGTATACTTTAAAGAAAAGCTTGTTGCAACAGCCTATGTAGCCAAAAAAAGATCAAATAAATTATTAATAAAAGTAGTAACAAAATCAGGAGCAGAAGAAGTTTTTGTGGGTAAGTTTATTATTGTAACCCGCTAGGAGGTTTAATATGAGAGTAGCTTTAGATGCAATGGGTGGAGACAAGGCTCCCGCTGAAATTGTTAAGGGAGCACTTCAGGCAGTAAATCTTTATCCTGAAATTGAAAAAATTTTCCTTGTTGGCAAGGAAGAAGAAATAAAAAAGTATTTGAATGGAAATGCTGAAAAAATAGAAATAATTGATGCAAGAGAAGTTATTGAAATGGATGATCATCCTGCCTTAGCTTATAGAAAAAAGAAGGATGCATCTATGACAGTTGCAACCAGGCTTGTAAAAGAAGGCCGGGCAGATGCAATTATTTCTGCTGGGAATACAGGTGGTCAAATGACATCCTCTTTATTTGTTTTAGGGAGAATAAAAGGCATTTCAAGACCAGCAATTGCAACACCACTTCCAGCAATGAAAGGCATTACTCTTTTGCTGGATTCAGGAGCTAATGCAGATTGCACTGTTGAAAATCTTCAGCAATTTGCTTTAATGGGAAGTATTTATGCAAAGAAAGTATTAAAAAAAGATAATCCTAAAGTTTCTCTGGTAAATATTGGCAGTGAGAGAACTAAAGGAAATGAACTTTCGATAAAGGCTTATGAAGAACTTGAAAAAATGGATAACATTAATTTCACAGGAAATATTGAAGGAAGAGAAATTCCTCAGGGAAAAGCTGATGTAATTGTTGCCGACGGTTTTGTTGGTAATATTGTATTGAAATTAATAGAAGGCATGGGTAAAACTTTTGTATCAATTATAAAAGAAGAAGTGTCTAAATCTTTTATTAGTAAATTAGGGGCTTTTTTAATGAAAGATGCATTAATGGGCTTAAAAAAGAAAATGGATTATGCAGAAATTGGTGGAGCACCACTTCTTGGTGTTGATGGGATTAGTATAATTTGTCATGGAAGCTCTGACTCAAAAGCTATTCATAATGCAATTAGAGTTGCTATTGAATGTAAAAAAGAAGATTACGTTCAGGAAATAAAAAACAATTTATGAGGAGAAATGTAAATTAATGAAATCAGCAGGAATAATTGGAACAGGTTCCTACCTTCCGGAGCATATATTAACGAATGATTTTTTTGTAAATTATCTTGATACAACAGATGAGTGGATAAAAACAAGAACAGGAATATCAGAAAGAAGAAAAGCTATCCCTGGTGAAACAACTTCAGATCTGGGTGCAATAGCTGGTAAAAGGGCAATAGAAGATGCAGGGCTACGTCCTGAGGATATAGATTTAATTATAACGGCAACAGTAACTCCAGATATGTTATTTCCTTCAACAGCATGTTTGATACAGGAAAAAATTCAAGCAAAGAATGCCGCAGCTTTCGATTTAAGTGCTGCCTGTTCAGGATTTATTTATGGACTTAGTATAGCCAACAGTTTTGTAGCTTCAGGAGTTTATAAAAATGTTTTGGTAATTGGAGCAGAAGTGTTAAGTGCAGTTCTGGATCCTCAAGACAGAAGGACAGTAGTTTTATTTGGGGATGGAGCAGGTGCTGCAGTTATTTCCGAAGTAGAACAGGGATCTGGATTTCTTGCTTTTGATCTTGGAGCTGATGGATCTGGAGGACAAGTGTTAAAAGTTGATGCGGGTGGATCTAAAATGCCAGCATCTGAAGATACAATAGCATCAGGTTCCCATTATGTAAAAATGATGGGGAAAGAAGTTTTTAAATTTGCAGTAAAGATCTTAGGAGTTACTGGTAAAAAAGTATTAGAAAAAGCAGGGATAAGTAACGAAGAAGTTGATTTCCTTATTCCTCACCAGGCAAATATAAGAATTGTTGATGCAGCACTTAGGAGATTTAAAATTTCCAAGGAAAAAACTATGATTAACCTGGAAAAGTATGGAAATACTTCCGGGGCATCTATCCCTATTGCTTTAGACGAGGCAGTAAAACAGGGAAGAATTAAAGATGGCAATATAGTTGTTATGGTTGGATTCGGCGCAGGTTTAACCTGGGCTTCAACAGTAATGAAGTATTCTTTTCCAGGGAAGGGAGAAAGAAAAAGTGCTTAAAACAGAAATTTGTGAATTACTAGGAATAAAACATCCTCTTATTCAAGGGGGAATGGCTTGGGCCGCGACTGCAGAGCTTGCTGCTGCAGTAAGTAATGCGGGTGGTCTTGGAATAATTGGTGCAGGAAATGCTCCGGCAGAGGTTGTAGTAAATGAAATAAAAAAGGCTAAAACCCTTACAGATAAACCCTTTGGTGTAAATATTTACTTTGTATCCCCTTTTGTTGAAGAGGTAATAGCAGGAATCCTTGAAGAAGGTGTTGCAGTTGTAACAACCGGAGCAGGAAACCCTGGTAAATATATTCAGGCATTTAAAGATAAAGGAATAAAAATATTTCCCTTAGTTTCATCCGTTGCCTTGGCTAAAAGACTTGAAAGAACAGGTGTTGATGGCTTGATTGCAGAAGGAATGGAATGTGGTGGACATGTTGGGGAAATTACAACAATGGCTCTGACTCCTCAAATTGTTGATGCTGTCAGCATTCCTGTAATTGCTGCAGGAGGAATTTTTGACGGAAGAGGAATGGCAGCAGCTCTTTGCTTAGGAGCACAGGGTGTGCAAATGGGTACAAGATTTCTTGCCAGTAAAGAATGTATTATTCATGATAACTATAAAGAATCTCTTATTAAAGCTAAGGACAGAGATACGGTTTTAACTGGATATCATGGTCACTATGTAAGAGTATTGAAAAACAAACTAACAAAAGAGTATGATGCGTTAATTAAGTCAGGGGCTTCGGAAGAAGAGCTTGAAAAACTTGGAGCAGGTAAATTAAGAGTTGCTGTAATTGAAGGTGACTGTCAAATGGGCTCATTAATGGCAGGACAAGTTGCGGCAATGATTAAAGAAGTTCAAAGTTGTGATGAAATTATCCAGGAAGTAATTACTGGAGCAGAGAAAACACTTAAAAATTTTTGTTAATCAGGAGGATTAATGGGTAAAATAGCATTTATATTTCCGGGACAAGGTTCTCAATATCCTGGAATGGGTAAAGAAATAGCAGAAAGTTTTCCGGAATCTATGGAAATCTTTAAAAAAGCAGATAAAAGATTAGGGTACTCTCTTTCAGACCTGTGCTTCGAAGGGCCTGAAGACAAACTCAAAATAACATATTTTACACAACCAGCACTATTAACTACGAGTATTGCAATACTGGAAGCATTTAAAAACAGTGGAATAAAGGCAGATTATACTGCTGGTCATAGTCTAGGCGAATATTCTGCACTAGTTTGTGCAGAAGCTATCAGTTTTGAAGATGCAGTATGGCTTGTGGAAAAAAGAGGCCAGTATATGGCAGAAGCCGTTCCTCCAGGTGAAGGAACAATGGCAGCAATACTAGGTTTGCCAGAGGAGAATATTGAAGCTTTATGTAAAGAGGCAAGTAAAGTTGGTTTAGTTGAACCTGCGAACTATAATTGTCCTGGTCAGCTTGTAATCGCAGGAAAAACTGAAGGAATAAGAGAAGCGATTAGAATTGCTAAAGACTTCGGTGCAAAGAGAGGGATGGAGTTGGCTGTAAGTGGTCCTTTTCATTCATCACTTTTAGAACCTGCAAGCCATAAATTGTTGAGAGCTATGGATGAGGTAGCATTCTTTGATCCAAAAACAAAAGTTGTTGCAAATGTTTCAGCAGAAGAGGTTGACAGCAAAGAAGAAATTAAAGATGCCTTATTTAACCAGGTAAACAATTCTGTTAAGTGGGAACAATCTGTTAGATACATGATTAATCAAGGTGTTGATACATTTATTGAAATTGGCTCTGGAAAAGTTTTAACTGGACTTGTTAAAAAAATATCCGGAGAGGTAAAAGTATTTAATGTTGAAAATATTGAAAGCATGGAGAAAACAATATCTGAACTGAAGTGAGGTGCAGTAATTGGAATTTAAAGGAAAAACAGTCCTGGTAACTGGTGGGTCAAGAGGAATTGGAGCCGCAATAGCCCAATCCTTTGCAGAGCAGGGAGCAACAATTGCTTTAAATTATGCTGGCAGCCAGGAAGCCGCAGAAGAAATTAGAGATAAAATATTGGCAATGGGTGTAGAATGCAAAATTTATCAAGGAGATGTATCGGATTTTTCTCAAGTTGAAAATATGATTAAAACTGTTGAGGAAGATTTTTCAGGGATTGATATTTTAGTTAATAATGCTGGAGTTACTAAAGATAGTCTTTTCATGAGAATGAAAGAAGAAGACTGGGACAAAGTAATAGATACGAACCTTAAAGGTGTTTATAATTGTTCTAAATCTGTTATTAGAGGAATGATTAAAAGAAAGTTTGGGAAGATAATTAATATTACTTCAGTAGTTGCATTATCTGGAAATATTGGTCAGGCAAATTATGCTGCGAGTAAGGCTGGAGTCATAGGATTTACAAAATCTTTAGCCCAGGAACTTGGATCAAGAAATATTCAGGTTAACTCAGTTGCCCCAGGGTATATTGAAACATCAATGACTGAAAGTATCCCTCAAAATATTAAAGATGAATTAATTAAAAAAATCCCATCAGGGCGCATAGGAAGTCCCGATGATGTTGCAAATGCAGTTGTATTTCTTGCCTCTGATAAAGCAAACTATATAACTGGACAAGTAATATCAGTAAATGGTGGATTGTATATGTAATAAACATAGTAATAATTTTTGAGAGGAGGTGACAAAATGGATATCTTAGAAAAAGTAAAAGAGATCGTTTCTGAACAGTTAAATGTTGAGAAGGAAGATATTAAGTTAGAAACAACTTTTGAAGATTTGGAAGCAGATTCTTTAGATGTTGTTGAATTGATTATGAAGCTTGAGGAAGAGTTTGATATTGAAATACCTGACGAGGACGCTGAAAAAATCAGAGTTGTTGGATCAGCGGTGGAATACATTAAAGAAAAACTTGCATAAGTTGAATAAAGAGTCCTGCAGAACCTGCAGGACTCTTTTAAAAAAACATGGAGGATATAATTGTGAAATTACCTGAATTAAAAATCGGATCTCTTGTTCCTAAATATCCCATAATTCAAGGGGGCATGGCTGTTAGGCTTTCAACATCAAGATTGGCAGCTGCAGTAGCAAACGCGGGAGGCATTGGCCTTATTGCTGCAACTGGAATGAGTGAGATGGAATTGAGAGATGAAATTAGAAATGCCAGAAAATTGTCTAATGGAATAATTGGTATAAATATTATGTTTGCCTATAGTGAGTTTGAACTGCTTACTAAAACAGCTATTGATGAGGGAATAGATCTTATTGTTCAGGGGGCAGGTTTCTCCAGGGATATATTTAAATGGTGTAATGAATCGGGAACTCCTTTGGTTCCAATAGTATCATCTGCAAAGTTAGCTGCTACTTCAGAAAAATTAGGTGCATCAGCAGTTGTCGTAGAAGGTAAAGATGCAGGAGGCCACTTAGGAACTGACAGAGGTGTTTTTGATCTGCTGGAAGAAGTAGTTCCGGCTGTAAATATCCCTGTAATTGCTGCAGGAGGAATAATGTCTGCAGAAGAAATGAAAAAAGCATTTTCTTTAGGTGCAACAGGAGTTCAGTTAGGAACTTTGTTTGCAGCAACTTTTGAAGCTAATGGAGCAGATAACCTGAAGGAAGTTTATGTGAAAGCTACTAAAGATGATATTGTTCTTATTGATAGTCCAGTGGGCTTAAAGGGACAAGCTATAAGAAATGAATTTACTGAAAAAATTGCCAGGGGTGAGGCTGCTCCAAAGGCTTGTTATAGATGTTTAAAAAAATGTACAAAGAACTTTTGTATTATGGTAGCTCTTAATAATGCTCAGCAAGGTAATCTTGAGGAAGGGCTTATTTTCTCAGGAGGTAATATAGATTATATTACTGAAATATTACCGGCTGCCGAAGTAATAAACAGACTAATATCTGAATTTGAATAAAATTGAAAAAAGCGGGTGGATTATGAAAGAAAGAAGAGTTGTTATTACTGGTATTGGAGTAATATCTTCAGTAGGAAAAGGTAAAGATGAATTTTGGAAAAATCTCTTAGATGGAAAATCTGGAATTGGTGAAATTACAAGATTTGATACAACAGATTTCCCTGCAAAAATTGCAGGTGAAGTAAAAGATTTTGATCCAGGATTGTATATGGATAAAAAAGAAGCAAAAAGAATGGATCGTTTTAGTCAATATGCAGTAGCTGCAACAAAATTAGCTTTTGATGATGCTGGTCTCGACAAAGAAACTATAAACCCTTTTAGAGCAGGAGCAGTAATTGGTTCAGGTATTGGTGGTATTGATACTTTTGAAGAACAACATAAGACTCTTCTGGAAAAAGGTGTAAAAAGGGTTAGTCCTTTTATGATCCCAATGATGATTGTTAACATGGCTTCTGCTCAGGTAGCTATAAATTTTAATCTTAAAGGTCCTAATTTTTCCACGGTAACTGCTTGTGCAGCTGGAACGAATGCTTTAGGAGAAGCTTTCAGAACAATAAAAGCAGGTGCAGCAGATATTATGGTTGCAGGTGGAACGGAAGCAAGTATTACACCAATCTCAGTTGCTGGATTTTGCTCTATGAGAGCTCTTTCTACTAGAAATGATGATCCTGAAGGAGCAAGCAGACCATTTTCTGCCGACAGAGATGGCTTTGTTATGGCTGAAGGTTCAGGCGTATTGGTTCTTGAATCTCTTGATCATGCTCTTGAAAGAGGAGCTAATATTTATGCTGAATTTGTTGGTTATGGTGCTACCTGTGATGCAAGCCATATAACTGCCCCTGCAGAAAATGGTGAAGGAGGTGCCCGTGCAATGCAGGCAGCTCTGGATGAAGCTGAAATTAAACCTGAAGATGTAGACTATATTAACGCTCATGGTACTTCAACAGATTTAAATGATAAATTTGAAACAATGGCAATTAAAACTGTTTTTGGTGATAAGCCTGAATTAGTAGTAAGTTCAACAAAATCTATGACAGGCCATTTACTTGGAGCTGCAGGAGGAGTTGAAGCAGCTGTGATTGCTCTTGCAATAAAAAATGGCTCCGTTCCTCCAACAATAAATCTGGATGAAGCTGCTCCTGAGTGTGATTTGGATTATGTTCCAAATGTAAAAAGAGATATGAAAGTAAGAGTGGCATTATCCAATTCCCTTGGCTTTGGTGGACATAATGCAACCGTTGCATTTAAGGAATATTTAGGGTAAATTATACTTGAGGTGAAAGTATGAATAGAATAGCTATAGTGACAGACAGCACAGCAGATTTGCCAATAGAAATAGCAAAAGAACATAATATTACAGTGGTACCTCTAAAAGTAAATTTCCAAGATAAAAGTTACACTGAAGGTGTTGATATTACTAACCAGGAGTTTTATGAAAAGCTGGAAAAAGCAGATCTTCTGCCAACAACATCCCAGCCATCTCCCGCAGATTTTACAGCAAAATATGATGAGTTAATTGAGAATGGATATGACTCAATTATTTCAATTCATATTTCTGACAAACTAAGTGGCACACGTCAGTCTGCGACGATAGCTGGAAGTGAATTATCTGAAAAAATTACAAACTTGAGTACAGTTGATTCTATGCAGGTAACCGTTGGAATTGGCTTAGTAGTAAAGATAGCCGCAGAGAGTGCAGCCCAGAACAAAAGCTATGATGAGGTTTTAGCAGACACAAAACAAGCTGTTGAGAATGTTAAGCTATATGCTCTGGTGGATACCCTGAAATACCTTGAAAAGGGCGGACGAATTGGGAAAGCAAGAGCAATTGCCGGTTCCCTATTAAATATTAAACCAATTTTAACTATGAATAATGGGGAAATAGTTGATAAGGACAAGGTTCGTACGAGGAAAAAAGGAATTGCAGAAATAGTTGATCTTGCGAAGAAATTTAAAGATACAAATGGAACTATCAGATATGCAATAAGTCACAGCATGGCTTTAGATGAGGCTAAAAAATTAGAAGAAACCCTTTTAGCTGAAGTTGGAGTAAAAAGTGAATTTATTTCAGAAGTTGGTTCCGTTGTAGGAACTCATATTGGACCAGGAGCACTATTTATATCATTTTTATAAGATAATAAAAAAGAAAAAATAATGGTTGGTGGAGTAAATATACTTTAAGGGAATTTTTCCCGGCAAGTGTAAGAGCTTCACCAATTTTATTATTGGGGTGAGTAAAAAGTATGTCTGGTGTTTTTTTTCTGCCCAAAAGAGTTCCTAAAATAAAAAAGACTCCATGGGGTATAAGGGGATAAAAATCTACAGAAGCAAAAGAACTTGAAGTAATTCCAAGGAATAAAAAAAGATTATGATTCAAATAATAATTTTTAGTTATGTAGCCTAATATAAAAAAACTAACGGACATAATTACAAGAAATTTATCGGGAAGCTTTTTTAAATATCTACTTAATATCATCATTAATCCAATACAATGCAGGATACCAAAATAAACTGGAGCTTCCGGAATAAATATAAAAGTTACTATTGTTACAACCATAGCCCAAAATAATATATAGGTTCCCCTTTTAAATGAATTCCTTGAAAGTGTGGAAGAATATCCACTAACTAAAAGAAAGCATGAGGAAAAAACCGGAGGTATTATTTTAAGAAAAAATGTATCCAGATCTATAGGGTAATTAAAAAAATATGAAAGATTAAATGTGTAATGATAAATCACCATTATCAGAAGAAGTAATCCTCTTAAAAAATCCAATAAGTATAATCGTTTTTCCGTCATTTTTATCTCCATGGAAAAGTATTGTATAAATATAAGCCTAGAATAAACTGTAATAATATCAAAACGGGAATTCCAGCTGAGAATTTATATTTTTTTGTTTTGTGTCTGAAAACTTTCATACCAGAATATATTCCAAGGCTTCCAAAAGCGAAGGCACATAAAAAAAGAAAATTTTCAGAGATGCGTCTTTTTCTTTTTTCTGCAAGTTTTTTATCAATGAACATAACAAAAAAAGAAAATAAATTTATACATAATAAATAATAGAATAACATAATACCCGCTATCACTTTCCTCTGCCAATATAGTATAATTATAAAGATATAAAAGGGAAAGGTATATAAAAAATGGATTTTTTTAAAAGATCATTTTTATTTCTTCAATCAAAAACACCGGGAGCAAGAACCTTAAAAACCGGAATAGCTGTTTCTGTAAGTATGCTTATATGTGAATTATTAAGCATTCCAAGTCCTGTACTGGCTGGAGCAGCAACTATATCTAATATGCAGCCAGGAACAGGTGAAAGCCTTAAGAATGCTAAGAACCAGGCTCTTGCTCATATTATTGCTATTATTACAGCAATAATATTTGGAGTTTTTTTTGGTCCCAGCCCTCTAATAATTGGTATTGTTACGATTGTAGTAATAACTATTTGTCTTAATTTGAAAATTGAGACCTCTATTCATGTTGCAATCATTGCGGCAATATTTATTTTATATAGTCCTGGAAGCGATTATCTTCAAAGCGCACTTCAAAGAGGGGTAGCAATTTTTGTAGGTATTTTTGTTGCTTTCTTAATTAATGTAACTATACTCCCACCAGAAAACGAAAAAAGACTGAAAAAAGAAATAATTGAATTACATAAAGTAATAACTGATTTCCTGGAGGAATCTCTTAATAATTATTTGCTTATTCAAAATACTAATAGAGAAGATTTTGAAATAAAAGAAAAAAATATACAGGAAAGAATAGAATCTGCAGAAACAATCTTAGAGACATTTAAAGCAGAGCTTGAAGTCCAAAGCAAAGTTAAAAAGGAAAAGGAACTTTTTTATAGCAAATACCTTAATTATCAAAAAATATTATTAAAGAATATAATAGATATTTATTCAATAAATGAGAAAAGAAGAGAAAGGGTTTTTAATAGAAAAGCTGGTATACCAGAGGAATATTTTTCAGAAATGAATTCTATTATATTTCAGCTTTTTTCTGATTTTCAAAAGTGGAATGATCAGGTAATCAAAATAGTTAAAGAGGAACCGGTAGAAGCACCGGAATTAAAAGATTTTTGGGATGTATTTAATCAAAAAATTGTAAGTCAATATGATGCCATTACAGATAAAAAGAAATTTATTCCTACAATTATAGAAGTATCAATAGTAGTTTATAAGTTGAAATGGACAAGTGAAGAAGCAAAAAAAATAGTTATTAATAATCAGGCAGGTGGAGTAAAAAATGGTCTCTGAAAAAAGAAAAAAAGAATTGGAAAATCTTTTAAATCAAAATAATGTAAAAGTTGGGAAATATGATCTGATAAATTCTTCTTTGACCCATCCCTCTTTTATCTTTGAAAAAGACTTTCAAAAAAATCAGCATAATCAACGTTTAGAGTTTCTTGGAGATGCCGTTGTTGGTTTAGTGGTTGCTGAGTATTTATTTGATAGTTTCCCTGAAAAAAAAGAGGGAGTTCTTACTAAAATGAGAGCTGCTATAGTTTGTGAAAGCTCCTTGGCAGATGCGGCAAGAAAAATAAATTTAGGTAAATATATTCTTATGGGCAAGGGGGAAAAAATGGGAGGAGGAGAAAACAGATCTTCAAATCTTGCTGATGCCTGGGAGGCTCTTTGCGGAGCAATTTACCTGGAGTGCGGTTTACTAGTGGTAAAAGAGTTTATTCTCAGCTCTCTTTTCGAGGCTGTTGAAAACGTAATTAAAGGGAATTTTGGAGATTTTAAAACCAGACTTCAGGAGTTAATACAAAAGTCTCCAGAACAGGAGATTGAATATAGGATAATTGAAGAGAATGGACCTGATCATGATAAAGATTTTGTTGCAGGAGTATTTATTAATGGAGAGATGATGTCTAAAGGTGCTGGTAAGACCAAAAAAGAAGCAGAACAAGGGGCAGCCAGAGAAGCTCTTGTTATAATGGGTGAAGTGGAGTGAAAACCAGCATAGTACCAATTTTCATACCTCATTTAGGCTGTCCTCATTTATGTACCTTTTGTAATCAGAAAAAAATATCAGGCACTCTTAAGGCTCCTGATAGAATTGATATTATTTCTCTTGTTGATGAATATATATCTGCAGATATTTCTAAAGTATACGAAATTGCATTTTTCGGAGGTTCCTTTACGGCACTTGAAATGGAAATGCAAAAGTATTATTTAGAAACGGCTGCAATGTTAAAAAAAGAAAAGAAAATAGTGAAAATCAGGTACTCAACAAGACCGGATGCAATTAGTGAACAAGTACTTGAACTATCTAAAATGTATAGTGTAGATATAATTGAACTGGGTCTGCAGTCAATGGATAACAAGGTACTGGAGTTAGCTGAACGGGGACACACTGCTGAAGACACAATAAATGCAGGGAAGTTAATTAAAAAATATGATTTTTCCTTAGGTCTTCAAATTATGCCAGGTTTAATGGGAGATAATGAAGAAACTATATTAAGAACTTTTAATATTGCCGCCAGTTTAGAACCGGACTTTGTTAGAATATATCCCACAATTGTCATTAAAGGAACAAAACTTGAAGATTATTATAATAATAAGGAATATATTCCAATTGATCTTCAAAAAATGGTTGAGCTTACGGCAAAAGGCTGGGAACTATTTGAAAAAAAAGGAATAAAAGTAATAAGAATGGGATTGCAACACTCTGAAAACCTTACATCAGAAAAGGATTTAATAGCCGGACCTTATCACCCGGCATTTGGGGAGCTGGTATTTTCTGAAGTATTTAAAAATAAAATTATTTCAATAATTGAAAACAGAAAAATAAAAGAAGGAAATGAACTTGTATTAAAAATTAATCCTGGGGAACTATCAAAGGCCAGGGGGCATAAAAACTATAATATTAATATAATTAAAAGAACCTATAATATTGATCTGAAATTTATTCCTGATATGTCTATAAAAAAAGGACAAATTGAAACTGAGGTGTAGTATTTGTATTTAAAAAGACTTGAAATGCAGGGATTTAAATCCTTCGCAAAAAAAGCAGATTTAAGCTTCAATAATAGTATAACAATAGTGGTTGGCCCTAATGGAAGTGGAAAATCAAATATTGTAGATGCAATCCGATGGGTTTTAGGCGAGGGAAGTGCCAAAAGTCTGAGAGGTTCAAAAATGGAGGATGTAATATTCTCTGGAAGTATAGATAAAAAACCTTTAGGAATGGCTCAGGTATCTTTAACTTTAGATAATTCCTCTGGGATATTTCCTGTTGATTACAATGAAATTAAAATTACAAGAAAACTTTATCGCTCTGGAGAAAGCGAGTATCTTATTAATAATGTGAGATGCCGCCAAAAAGATATTCATGAGTTAATCATGGATACAGGGATTGGGAAAGATGGCTTTTCAATTATTGGTCAGGGAAAAGTTGATCAAATTCTCTTATCTCAGGCTGATGAAAAGAGAGCCCTAATAGAGGAAGTCGCAGGGATTTCGAAATATCGTTATCGTAAAAATGAGGCGAAAAGAAAGCTTGCAGATACGGAGAATAGTCTTTTAAGGGTTAAAGATATTGTTGCAGAGCTGGAATCTCAAAAGGAACCTTTAAGAGAACAAGCAGAAAAGGCAAGAATATATAAAGAGTATAAAGGGGAGCTAGATGATTTAGAAATAAATCTAGCTAAGTTCACAATTAGTAACCTTGAAGAGAAATCTGAAAAAATAAAATCTGAAAAAGGAATAGTTATAAAAGAGAATATTTTAAGAGAAACTACTATCATTAAAGATGAATCAAATATTGAAGAAATGTCTTTGGAGTTAGAAAATCTTATTAGAGAATCTGCAGAAATTCAAAATAAAATTTATCAAATAAGTAATGAAATAAATGATTTTGAAAACAAAAGGGAATTTTCAGGGAAGATGATGGAAAATCTTAAAGAATCTTATACAAAGCTACAAGTTGAAAAAGATAAGGTTATAGAAGAGTTAAAAGAACTCTCTTTAAGGGAAAAAGAAGAAGAAATCCAATATAAAGGGATTTTTGAAAACTTTGCAAAAATTGCTGATGAGTTCAAAATAGAAGGTAACAAAATTTTTAGCATAAAAAATTCCGAAAGTGGAGTAAACCAAAAAATTCAAGATGTTAAGGCAGATTTATTTGAATATGCTCAAAATCTTTCGGAAATCAGAAACAAGATTATTGATCTTGAAAAAAGAGAAGCGGTTTTAGGCTCTGGTGAAGAAGGAATAAAAAGTAAATTATCCAGAGGAGAAGAGTTTAAAAAAGGGAAAGTTGAAGAAGCAGAAGAAATACAAAAAAATATAAGCCAAGTAAATGAGGAAAAGGATACTTTAGCAATTCAAATTTCATCTTTTGTAAAAAACAAAGAAAATATTACAGATAAAATTAAAAATATTGAAGAATCTCTCAACAAGAAAAATAAGGATAAGGAAAGAAAGGAAATAAATGCTCAGGCTTTGGAAGCTCTGGAAAATAATAAAGAGGGTTATTCTGCAGGAGTAAAAAGCATATTTGCCAACAAAGGTCTAAAGGGAATTATTGGAACAATTGCAGATTTAGCAGACACCCATTCTGAATACAGGCTGGCTGTTGAAACAGCTCTTGGAGGGGCCATTCAAAATATTGTTACTGAGAATGAAGTCTATGCAAAAAATGCAATAGACTATTTAAGAGAAAATAAAGCAGGGCGGGCAACATTTCTTCCCTTAAATTTAATTAACGAAAGAGTAAAAAATAAAAAAAATGAAGGCACAAAAGCTGGACTTTTATCAGCAATAGAAGTAATCAATTTTGAAGAAAAGTTTGCAGGTATATTTCAACATCTTCTTGGAGGTATTTATATTGCTCCAAATATGGATGAGGCCCTTAAATTTAATAAAGGCCAGGAAAGACCAGTAAAAATTGTTACTCTTAAAGGTGAAGTTATAGACCCAAGAGGTGCAATGACTGGAGGACAATATCGGAATAATCAGGAAGGTTTTCTTCTTCGTAAAGAAAAAATAAAGGAATTAAATATGGCAATTTCTGAATTAGTAAAGGAAATTGTTCAGGAAGAAAAAGAATTATTACTATTTCTGGAACAGACAAATAAAATTAATGAAGAGTTAGAAATTCTTCAGCAAAATAATTTTGAAAAAGAGAAAAAGAAACAGGAATTGGAAAATACCTTTTCTCAAATAGATTTTCAAATCAGGGAAATAGAAAAAGAAATCCTTCTTTTACAAGGGGAAGATAAAGAGTTAAGAGAAGAAAAGGAAACCATAATTAAAGAGAAAGAAGAATTCAAAGCTAAGTTATTAATTCAGGAAAAAATTAAAAATGATAAAGAAAATCTTTTGCAAAAGCTGCAGGATGATGCAGAGGAAGAAAAAAACACACTTATTGATCTGGAAAAAGCTTTAAGTAAGATTGAAATAACATATGTGGATTTAAAAAATAAAAAAGAAAATAAAGAATCCCAGCTTAATGATTTAAAATTAAGAATTAAAAATCTAGAAGAAAAAGGCAGGGAGCAGGAAAAAGAAGAAGAAGAAATCAACCTAAAAATAAGTGATTTACAAAAAAATGAGTATAGCTTTAAAGAAGATATTAAAAACTCTGAAATTATTCTTAATGACTTGGAAAAGAAATCGGAAAGTCTTAGAGAGTTAAAAGAAGAGAAGGAAAAAAACAAAAAATCTTTAGAGGAAGAGGTTAAGAAAAACAGAAAAATTTATGAAGAAATAAAAGATTCTGTTCATTCAAAAGAAATAATTTTAGAGAAATATTTAACTGAAATTAACAGCCTTAAAGAAAATCTTCAGGAAAGATTTAATATTATTTATCACAGAAGTATTCAGGAATTTGATGAAGAGTTTAGTGAAAGATCAAGTAAGCAAAAAGTAAGGGAGCTAAGAAAAAACATTGATGAATTAGGAGAAGTTAATTTAATAGCCATATCAGAATATGACAAACTTCTGGAACGCTATACTTTTCTTAATACACAATGTATTGATCTGGATGAAGCCAAAGATTCCTTAGTAAAAATTATTGATGAAATGGATCATATTATTGTTAAAAAATTTAAAGATACTTATTTGAAACTTAATGAGGCTTTTAAAGAAACATTTAGTGAAATGTTCAATGGAGGTTCAGCTGAAATTGTAATGACAGATAAAGAAAATGTTTTGGAAACGGGAATTGAAATAATTGCTCAGCCACCAGGAAAAACTCCTAAACATTTGAGCCTTCTTTCTGGGGGAGAAAAAGCAATGACTGCAATTTGTCTTCTTTTTGCAATTCTGAAAATAAAGCCAGGACCATTTTGTATTCTAGATGAAATTGAAGCCAGTCTTGATGAGAGTAACGTAGCCAGGTTTGCGGGTTTCCTTAAGAAATTTGCTCAGCTTACTCAGTTTGTCGTTATTTCTCACAGGAAGGGAACAATGGAAGCTGGAGATGTTCTTTATGGAGTAACCATGGAAGAAAAGGGAATATCCAGTTTAATATCTGTTAGAATCAGTGAAACAATTAAACTTACAAGCTAAAGGAGAAAAAAATGGGAATATTTGATAAATTAAAACAAACATTAAAATCCAGTTTTGGCAATGAAAAGCTGGAAGAAAGTTTAAGTAAAACCAGGAGAGGTTTTATTGATAAAGTTGTAGATGTATTCACAGGAAGAGAAATAGATGATGATTTTTATGATGAACTGGAGGAACTGTTAATCCAAGGAGATGTAGGAGTTAATACTTCAATTAATTTAGTAGAAAATATAAGAAAAAGAGCAGATAAAGAGAGAATAAAAACTTCAGATGAATTAAAAGAAATTTTTGCAAGTGAAATAGCAGAACTTATGGGCACTGAAAAAACCATGCTAAATTTGAAAGAAAATCAACTAAATATAATTTTGGTTGTTGGAGTAAATGGAGCAGGAAAAACAACAAGTATTGGGAAATTAACATATAAATTGAAAAATGAGGGTAAGAGAGTTTTACTGGCTGCAGGAGATACTTTCAGAGCAGCGGCCATCGACCAGTTAAAAATCTGGGGAGACCGAAACGGTGTTGATGTTGTTGCCCACCAGGAAGGTGCAGACCCTGGAGCAGTTGTTTATGATGGTATTCAGGCTGCTTTAGCCAGAAAAAGTGATGTTCTTATTGTTGATACAGCAGGAAGACTGCAAAACAAAGTAAATTTAATGGAAGAACTAAAAAAAATAAAAAGAATTATAGACAGAGAAGCTGAAGGCAGTCTTTCAGAAGTTCTTCTAGTTCTTGATGCAACTACCGGTCAGAATGCCCTTACTCAGGCCAAGCTATTTAAAGATACTGCAGACGTTACAGGAGTTATTTTATCTAAGCTTGATGGTACGGCTAAGGGTGGAATAGTTATTGGAATTAAATCAGAGCTGGGACTTCCTGTTAAATTAATAGGAACTGGAGAAAAAATTGAAGATATGCAGGACTTCAATCCAGAAAGTTTTGTTGGAGCCCTGTTCTCAGGAATGGAGGATGAAACAAATGAATAGTAATATTAAAGCCGATTTCGCATTAATTGGAGGCACAGGTCTTTCAGATTCAAATTTAATTAGCAATTCAGAAAATTTTTTAATTGAAACTCAATATGGGAATGTTCCGGTGAAGATTGGAGAGTTTGCAGGGAAAAAAATATGTTTCCTGGCAAGGCATGGTTCTGATCATTCAGTGCCCCCACATTTAATTAATTATCGCGCAAATATCATGGCATTAAAAAATATTGGAGTAACCCATGTTATTGCCACTGCAGCAGTTGGATCATTAAATGAAAAAATGGGGCCAAACCATTTTGTTATTTCAGACCAGTTTCTTGATTTTACTAAAAGCAGAGTAACTACTTTTCATGAAGGTGGTCCAGAAGGTGTTGTACATCTGGATGTCACAGAACCTTATAACAGGGAAGTAAGAGAATTCTTAATAAAAGGTATTCTTGAAGTAAAAAAAGAAAAGCCTGAAGTTGTGTTTCACGAAACTGGAACTTATGTAACATGTGAAGGACCAAGATTTGAAACACCAGCAGAAATCAGAATGTTTAAAATGCTGGGGGGAGATCTTGTAGGAATGACAAGTGTGCCTGAATGTATTCTTGCAAAAGAAGCAGAACTGAAATATGCAAATATTTCTTACGTAACAAATTTTGCCGCTGGAATATCCAAGCATAATCTATCTCATCAGGAAGTTTTAGATGCAACTGCAGATAACTTTGATAATTTACAAAGTATTATTTTCAAAACTTTTGAAATAATGGCAAAAGCATAGGAGTCTGTTATGAGAACAATTTATTTTGAAGGAGAAAAACTTCATATACTTGATCAGAGAAAACTACCTTCAGAAGAAGTTTATATTGTTACCTCTGACTACCTTGTTGTCTGTGAAGCCATTAAAACCCTGGCGGTAAGAGGTGCTCCCGCAATTGGTGTTGCAGCAGCTTATGCTGTTTACCTGGCTTCTAAAGCTATAAATAATGATGTGGAATTTTTAAATGAATTTTTCAAAGCGGGAGATGTAATTAAATCTGCCAGGCCTACTGCCGTAAATCTTAGCTGGGCAGTGGATAAACAATTGGAAAGTATTAATAATATTCACGATAGAAAAAATGCAGAAAAGAAACTTCTTGAAACTGCTGATGAAATACTAAGAGAAGATATAGAAATGAATAAAAAAATAGGTGATTACGGTAGCTCCTTATTTAAAAAGAAAATGAATGTTCTTACTCATTGTAATGCAGGTTCTTTGGCTACAGGTGACTATGGAACAGCTCTAGGTGTAATACGTTCAGCTCATAGAGATGGAAAAATCAATATGGTTTACGCAGATGAAACCAGACCCCTTCTTCAAGGAGCTCGTCTTACTGTTTATGAACTTATGAAAGATGAAATTCCAGTTACATTAATAACGGATAATATGGCTGCCTGGCACATGAAACAAGGAAAAATAGATTGTATCGTAGTGGGAGCAGACAGAATTGTTGCCAATGGAGATACAGCGAATAAAATTGGAACATATAATTTAGGAATACTAGCAAAATTCCATAATATTCCTCTATATATTGCAGCACCTTATTCAACTTTTGATTTTAATTTAAAATCAGGTACTGAAATTATTATTGAAGAAAGAAATCCAGATGAGGTAAGAAAATTTGCGGGAACTTATTCAGCCCCAAGTGATTGTTTGGTTTCAAATCCTGCTTTTGATGTGACTCCCGCAGAATTAATTACAGGGATTATTACGGAAAGAGGTATTATTTCCCCTGTAAATGAAGAAAATATAAGGAAGTTAATGTATGAATGCTAAAGAGCAACTTATTCAATATGGTTTAAAAATGAAAAATGACTGTTTAGTAAAAGCAAACTGGGGAAATCTGAGCATCAGAGTTCCCCAAGGCTTTATTATCAGTCCCTCTGGAATGAATTATGAAGACATTTCCATTGAAGATATTGTCACTTTGAACTTATCTGGAAATATTGTAGAAGGATTTAGAAAACCCTCAAGTGAATATCTCTTACATTCAGAGATTTATAGAGAATTTGAAAATATTAATTCAGTAGTGCATACTCACAGTACATATGCCAGTGCTTTTGCTGTTTCCAGAAAAGAAATTCCTCCAATTATTGAAGATATGGTTCAAATTGCAGGTGGAAACATCAGAGTCGCCGAATATGCCCTTCCGGGAACTGGTGAATTGGCAAAGAATGTAATAAAAGCAATAGAAGGACGCAATGCCTGCTTACTTGCTAACCATGGTTTAACTGGAATTGGCAGAAACATAGAGGAAGCTTATAAAGTATGTTTAATTGTTGAAAAGTCCGCTCAGATTGCTTATATAAGTAAGAATTTGGGAGAACCATTTATATTAAGTGATAAGGATATAGAGATAATGAGAGAATATTATCTTAATTCTTATGGGCAGAAATGAGGGAAAATTATGGAAAAAATTTTAATAAAAGATTGTCAGTACTTAGCATTTAGAAACAATAGAATTTCAGTGGAAGATGGAGATATTTTAATTTCTGGAAACATAATTGAAAAAATTGGCAGGAATGTAAGTCTTCCAGGGGTAAAAATTATTGAAGGAAAAGATAGTTTTGTAATGCCGGGACTTGTGAACACTCATAGTCATGCAGCCATGAGTCTGCTAAGAAGCTATGCAGATGACATGGAGTTAAAACCCTGGCTTGAAGAAAAAATATGGCCAGCAGAAGAAAATTTAAAAGCTGAACATGTATATTGGGGTTCTATGCTTGCTTTTCTTGAAATGATTAAATCCGGTACAACTACCTTTGCTGACATGTATTTCTATATGGATGATGTAGCTGAGGCAGCTATAAAAATTGGAATCAGAGGGGTACTGGCAAGAGGTTTAATTCAGTTTACTGATCCAGAAGGGAAAAATCTTCAGGAAAATATAGACCTAATTGAAAAATATCATAAAAAAGGTGATGGAAGAATTACATGCTTAATTGGCCCTCATGCTCCATACACTACAAGTCCAGAGTATCTTCAAAAAGTTATGGCAGCAGCTGATAAACAGGGAGTAGGTATTCATATCCATATCTCAGAAACAAAACAAGAGGTAGAAGATGTTTATAAGGAGCATGGAGTAAGCCCCGTTGAATATTTGGAAAAACTTGGGTTATTTGAAAGACATGTTGTGGCCGCTCATTGCGTCCATGTATCTGAAAAAGATATGGATATTTTGAAAAAACATAATGTTGGTGTTTGCCATAATCCTGGCAGTAATCTTAAGCTTGCCAGCGGAATCGCTCCTGTTCCAATTATGCTTGAAAAAGGAATTAATGTAGGGATTGGGACTGACGGTGCCTCAAGTAACAATAATTTAAATATGTTTGAAGAAATGCATTTAACATCTCTGATTCATAAAGGACATAATTTAAATCCACTGATTTTAAATGCCAGAGAAGTACTTGAAATGGCTACAATTGGCGGGGCAAAAGTTCTGGGCTTAGATCATGAAATAGGTTCTTTAGAAGAAGGTAAAAAGGCAGATATAATTATTATTGATTTAGAAAAACCACATTTTTATCCAAAAGCAGATCTTATTTCAAATATGGTTTATTCAGCCCAAGGCTCAGATGTGAAAACTGTAATTATAGATGGTAAAATAGTAATGGAAAATTATAAACTTACTACTTATGATGAAAAAGAAATATTAATTAAATCTGAGGAAATGAAAAAAGACTTACTCTAAAGAGGTGTTAATTTTGTCACTAAAAATTGCAGTGGTTGGATCTTCCTTTCTTGATTTTAAAGGTTATCCTGAAGGGGAATTTAATCTAAAAAAGAATAATTATGGTGTTGTTGATGTTGATTTTGGGGGAGTTGGGAGAAATATTGCCGAAAATTTAGGCAAGTTATCAGTCCCTGCAAGTTTTATTTCAACAATTGATAATAATTCTTTTGGTGTGAATTTAAAAGAGCAATTAGAGGAAAGTGGAATTGATACGACTTATCTTTTGCCAATTAATTCAGGGGGAATGGGAAGGTGGATTTCTCTTATAGATAAAAATGGAGATTTGATATCTACTCTTACTCAACAACCGGATATTTCTTATCTTGAAAAGTATATTGAAAAATATGGAGAAAAATTTGCAAAAGAATTTGATGTTCTGCTGCTGGAATTGGACTTAAGTGAAAAAATATCTAAAAAAATTATTAGTTCTTTTAAAAAGAATAAAAGAAAAATATTTATATACAGCGCTAATATGGAGAAAAGTTATTCAGATAACCTAATTTTTGAAGATGTAGAATGTTTAGTTTTGAATGAAAAATCCGCAGAAAAAGTTTTACTTTGTGATATTGCTAATATGGAAATACATCAAATCCAAAAAACATTAAAAGAATTTATACAGAATAATTCTATAAAAAGAGGTATAATAACTTTATATAAAAGAGGAACGGTTTTTTATGATAATGTTTTAAATCAAAGCAGCTTTATTGAAGAATCTGAAGGTGGTTCATTTAATTTGGTTGGAGAGGGTGAAATGCTTTTTTCTATGGTTTCTGCGAAACTTTTAAAAGATTTCCCTTTAAAAGATGCAGTTAGAATGGAAAATTAAGTTAATTAATTATTTGGTTATTAAATTTTTTAAAAATAAAAATATTTTGAAAGGAGGAAATAAAATTGCCGGGTCTGGAAATTGGAAGTGAAATTCCAAAAATTATTTTAAAAAATCAAAAGGGTGTTGAATTTAATTTTGAAGACTATAAGGATAAATATATTCTTTTATCCTTTCATCCCTTGGCTTGGACTTCTGTTTGTGAAAAACAAATGAAGAATATCGAGTCACATTATGATTATTTTACAGATCAACTTAACATAATGCCTTTTGGTATCAGTATTGACCATACTTTTTGCAAAAATGCATGGGCAAAAGCAATTGGTGTTGAGAAATTAAATATGCTTGCCGACTTTTGGCCAACAGGTGAACTTGCTAAAGCCTGTAATATTTTTAGAGATAATGCAGGTTCTTCTGAACGGGCAGATTTGTTGTTTGACGGAAATGGCAAACTTGTGTTTCAAAAAATTTATCCAATTAGTGAAGTTCCAAATTTAAGTTTAGTAGTTGATGCTGTAATGCAAGGATAGTTGTTCTTCAGGCTAAAAAGAGGTGTTGAGATGTTAGCCTTAAATAATGAGCAGGTAATCAGGGAGGGATTTATTAAAATATTTAAAAAATATGTTGGTAAAGGCCCTCAAAATACAGAAGTTCGGATTTTTAAAAAAATGGTAATTGTAATAATGCAGTGTGTTTTGACTTCTTTAGAGAAAAACTTGATAAGTGCGGGAAATGAAGAAGCGGTAACAGAAATAAGAAATAAAATTGCTGAACCGGCAATTGTTGAGTATAAAAATTTTCTTGAAGAAGTAACTTCAAAAAAAATAGTAGATATGATGGCAAAAAATAACTTTGCTTCAGATGAACGGTACTATGTATTTATTTTTGATGAAAATATTGAATAAATAAAAATAATCAGATAATGAGTTTTTTCAATTGAAAAGTATTGAAAAAAACTTATTTTTGGAAAATTTGGGTGACAATAATTAACATTGTTGATCTTTTGTAAACCAATACAAGTCCTAGGACATGTATTGGTTTTTTTATTTGCCTAAATCACCTTTATATCAAAAGAGGTGATTATTGTGACATATAATAAAGCATTTTTTGTATTTGTTTCAGGCATTGTAACGGCTTCGGCTATCTTTTTTTGCATGATTACAAGGTTATTCTTTTTAAAAAATATACTTTGTGGTATGGTGTGCTTTCAAATATTTTTACTTGGGTATTTAGTTGTGGTTACTATTTTTGACATAAAAAAAGAAAAAAGGATGAAAAGTAACAATCTTTGTAATACAATAACAACAAAACACAATTCAGGAAGGTAGATAACAATTGTCCCTAAAGATTATGCTTGTAGATGATGCTGCAATAGTCAGAACAACTTTAAGAGATATATTAACAAAAAACAATTTTGATGTAGTAGGAGAGGCTCAGGATGGTCAAGAGGCAATTAAAAAATTTGTTAATCTAAAGCCTGATCTTGTGATAATGGATATTACAATGCCTGTTATGAACGGGATTGAAGCAACAAGAGAAATAAAGAAAATAGACCCGGAAGCAAAAATCTTAATTTGTTCAGTATTAGGACAAAAAAGGATGATTCTAGATGCATTTATGGCTGGAGCAGAGGACTTTTTAGTTAAACCCTTTAAAAAAGAATCTGTTTTGGAAAAAGTTTCAAAATATTTATAAAAAAAGGTACTGACAAAAAAATGTCAGTACCTTTTTGATTAATAGTAATTTTCTAAAACTTCAACGGATACTTCTCCCAGGCCTCTTGATTTTAGACCAATAATTTCAGCTGCAGCCATTGAAAGATCAATTACCCTTCCTTTTACAAAAGGACCACGGTCATTTATTCTTATTACTACAGCTTGATTGTTGTAGGTATGAGTTACTCTAACGAAAGTGCCAAAAGGTAGTGTTCTGTGAGCTCCAGTTAAAGCATATTGATCAAAAACCTCTCCGCTGGTAGTATTTCTACCGTGGAATTTTCCTCCATACCAAGATCCAATTCCTGTAAAAGTATCAACAATCCTTGTATCATCTGGAATCACTCCATGACCAGAAGGAGTTTCTTTTAATTCGGACAAATCCGCTTCTTCATAATCAGAAAAAGCATATATTGTTTTAAATTCTTCATTCCAAAGTATTTCATATCCTAAAGACTCTGCTGCAAATCGAAGGGGGATATAAGTGGATCCATCAATTAAAGTTGGGGAGACATCTAATTCTTTAAATTGTCCATTAACTATTGAATCTTTAGAGCCAATTTTTAAGAAGACTTTATTATCTTCATAAAAGGCATTTATTTCCTTTAATTCATCATTCCATTCTACTGTTGCTCCAATTGTCTCAAAAAATTCCCTCATTGGAAGAAGTATCCTCCCATTGATATTTGCAGGGCTTTTTTCAAACTCCTTAAATTCAAAATCAATAATAAAATTAAGATTATCCATTTTTTTATATTCAGACTCTAAGGAATAGGCTGGTATCAAGAAGCTTGATATACATATTAAAAAGATTACAGAAATTAGTTTAATTTTCATTTAATCATCCTTTAACTTTTTTTCTATAATAGCTTTTTTTTTTCAGCACTGCAAGTTATAGTAGGGGTAGAAGAAAAAACGGAGGTGTATTTAATGAAAAATGTAATTATTTATTCCAGCAAACATGGTTTTACAGAAAAATGTGCTGAAATGTTAAAAGAAGGTTTAAGGGATGGGAGCAATTTAATAAATCTTAAAGATAATCCAATAATTGATCTTAATGATTATCAGGTTATAATTTTGGGAAGTTCAGTATATGCAGGAAATATTCAAAAAGACATGAAAGAATTCATAAATAATAATTTAAAAGTTTTACTTGAAAAGAATACAGGCTTATTTACTTGTAATATGCACAAAAGAGAGGAGGCAGAGGACCAATTAAAGAAAGTATTTCCTTTAGAACTTATTGAAAGATCTTTTGTTGTAACTTTTTTCGGCGGTGGCTTTGATTTTAGTAAAATGAATTTTATTGAAAAACAAATAGTAAAAAAGATTGTAAAGGTAACAGAAAATGTAGAGAATATTGAGCAGGAAAATATAAAGATGATGCAGGAAAAAATCAATGCCCTTGTTTAAAAATATAATCAGTGGGTAATTAATATGTTATAATTGTAATGAATCAATTACATAAAAAAACAGGAGGAATATGATATGAGTAACAGAGAAGAAAAAAAAGCAAGAGTGATAGAAGTATTAAATAAAGCCCGTTCCATGGAGCTTCAGGCTATTCATCAGTATATGAATCAGCACTATAATCTAGACGATAGAGATCTTGGTGAGTTAGCAAAAAATATTAAATTAATTGCAATTGATGAAATGACTCATGCAGAAGCTTTTGCTGAAAGAATAAAAGAATTAGGCGGAGAGCCAACATCAGAATTATCTGCTCCAGTAGTAAAGGGTCAGGAAACAGTAGAAATATTTACTGCCGATGCCAAAGCAGAAGAAGATACTATGGAAGCTTATAATGAATTTGCAAAAGTATGTAGTGAAAATGGCGATAGTATTACTAAAAAATTATTCGAACAAATTATTAATGATGAGCAAGAGCACTTAAATTATTTTGATAACATTGCCGGACATATTGAGAACCTTGGAAATGTTTATCTTGCACGCATTGCAGGAACTTCAGCTTCAACAGGTGGTACAACAAAAAGCTTTGTTAACCAAGGTGAATAGTAATTAATTTAATAAATAATTTAGGCCACATATAAGTGTGGCCTTATCTTTACCTGTAGTGACAACCTTGACAATTGGAAAGAGTTGTTGATTAAATGGTCTTTTTATGGTACAATTGTTATCGAAGAAAATAAAATAAAGATACTCTCTTAAAACTTTATTAGTGATAAGAGAGTATTTTTTTGTTGGAAGGTGATTGTTTTATGAAGGAAAAAATGAAGCTTGAACAATGGAAAGATTGGAAATGGCAAAGAAAGAACCTTATCAAGGACGTTGATTCAGTAGAGAAAATGCTTGGAGTTAAATTTGAGGAAGAAGAAAAAGAAAGTATTCGAAAGACTATTGAAAAGTTTCCTATGGCTATAACTCCCTATTATTTATCTCTTATAGATCCACTTAACTATAAAGAAGACCCTGTATTTAAGCAGGCTTTCCCAAATCCTGAAGAACTATCAATTTCTTCTTGTGACATGAAGGACCCATTAAGTGAAGATACAGACAGTCCTGTTACCGGGATTACTCATCGTTATCCTGACAGGGTATTATTTCATGTAAGTAATGTCTGTGCCATGTATTGCAGACACTGTACCAGAAAGAGAAAAGTTGGTGATACAGACAATATCCCATCGAGAGAAGAGCTTGAAAAGGGAATAGAGTATATCAAGGAACACCCAGAAGTAAGAGATGTTTTATTATCTGGGGGAGATCCTTTAATGCTTTCTGATGAGTATCTTGATTGGATTCTTAGTCAGGTTTCAAGTATCCCCCATGTTGAGGTAATCAGAATTGGTTCAAGAATACCAGTGGTTCTTCCATATAGAATTACAGATGCTTTGATTGAAGTATTTAAGAAATATGAAAATCTTTGGCTAAATACTCACTTTAATCATCCCAATGAGATTACTGATACCGCAAAGAAAAGTTTAAAAAAATTATCATTGGCCGGCATTCCATTAGGAAATCAATCAGTATTATTAAGAGATGTAAATGATTGCCCAAGGATACAAAAAAAATTAGTGCAAAAACTTGTTCAAAACAGAGTAAGACCATACTATTTATATCAATGTGATCTTTCTGAGGGACTTGAACATTTTAGAACCTCTGTAGGTAAAGGTATTGAAATAATGGAGAGTCTTCGTGGACATACCAGCGGTTTTTCTGTTCCTACCTATGTTATTGATGCTCCGGGTGGGGGAGGAAAAATTCCTGTAATGCCAAATTATTTAATTTCCTGGTCTGCAAATAAAGTAATATTAAGAAACTATGAAGGTGTAATTACAACGTATAAAGTACCGGATAACCACACTAGTAATTCCTGTGATTTAGAGTGTAAGGAGTGTAACTTACAACTTGATATAGATAACGCAGAGGAATATAAAGCAGTAGGGGTGTATAAGTTACTTACAGATTATGAAGAGGAAATAACCTTAACTCCAGAAAATTTGGAAAGAAGAGAAAGAAGTGAGAATGGATATGGTGAAATTGGATGAAATTTTAGAAATAAAAGGGTCAATTCTTCAACATGGAAAGCACAATGACAGAGTTTATATAATGAAAATTTATGATGAAAACTATAAAGAAATAATAAAAAAGGCAGAGGAACTTGCAAAAGAAAATAATTATGGCAAAATTTTTGCAAAAGTTCCATTTTATATGGGAGAAGATTTTGAGAAAAAAGGATATATTCTTGAGGGGACGATCCCCGGGTTTTTTAAAGATAATCAAGAGTGTTTGTTTTATTCAAAATATTTTTCCAACACAAGGTCTGAAGACAATTATGAGGAAGAACATGAAAACTATCTCATTACAGCTTTTAATAGTACGGCAAAAATTACTGAAAATAAAACAGATGAAGATATTAATATTATGTCTGCCGACAAAGATAATGCGGGTGACATTGCCAGGCTTCTGGAAGAAGTTTTTCCAACATATCCTTTCCCCGTTTTTAATAAGGAATATATATTGAAAACCATGAATGATAATGTAAAATATTATTGTTGTTATGATGGCAACTCTTTAGTGGGAGTTTCTTCTTCTGAGAAGGATAGTTATAATAGAAATGCAGAGATGACGGATTTTGCAGTAAAAGAAGAATATAGGGGTAAAGGGATACCGAAAGCTTTATTAAAGGCTATGGAAAAAGATTTAGAAAAGGATCAGTATAAATTATTGTATACAATTGCTCGTGCTGGTAATCCAGGGATAAACATTCTTTTTGCCCGGGAAGGCTACATCTTTTCTGGAAAAGTAGTTAATAATACGAATATCTCTGGAAATATTGAAAGTATGAATCTTTGGTATAAAAAAATATAAAAATTTTATTCAGGGATGGATGAAAATGGAGTCTGAAAAAAAACGTGTTTATTGTAAAAATTGTACAAATTATTATATAACCTGGGATAAAAAATTTCCCCACGGCTGTAAGCTGTGGGGAATTAAATCTATGCACATGCCTTCCGTTGTAGTTTACCGTTCCAAGGGAAGTACCTGTGAATACTATAAAAAAAGAGAAGGGAATATTTAATTACTGATTCATTTTCTCTACAAGATGATAAATTAGTCTTTCCGTTGCTGGCCAGCCTAAACATGGGTCTGTGATAGACTTTCCAAAAATCCCACCATTTACAGCCTGTGAGCCTTCCTCAAGATAACTTTCAATCATTAATCCTTTTACATATTTTCCAATAATTGGTTCTTTTCTTCTGTTGTGAATAATTTCAGAAGCAATTCTTGGCTGCTGATTAAATTGTTTATCAGAATTAGCGTGATTTACATCAATAATAATCGCTGGATTATCAAGATTTCTGCTTTCATATTCTTCAATTAGCCTCATCAAATCTTCATAATGGTAGTTTGGGATACTTCTTCCGTATTGGTTAACGGCACCTCTTAATATAGCGTGAGTAAGAGGGTTACCTTCAGTTTCAACTTCCCAGCCTCTGTAAATAAAATGATGTCCTATTTGTCCTGCTTTAATTGAGTTAAGCATTACACTTAAATCTCCACTAGTTGGGTTTTTCATTCCAGCAGGAACATTAAATCCACTTACAGTAAGGCGATGCTGCTGATTTTCAACAGATCTTGCACCTACTGCAACATAGCTTAAAAGATCATCAAGATAAGCGTAATTTTCAGGATATAGCATTTCATCAGCACAACTTAAATGAGAGCTTTCTATTGTTCTAAGATGTAGTTTTCTGATTGCTTTAATACCTTCGTACATATTAGCCACTTTGTTAGGATCTGGCTGGTGTAACATGCCTTTGTAGCCTTCTCCTGTTGTTCTGGGCTTATTTGTATAAACCCTTGGAATAATTACAATATCATCTTTAACTTCTTCCTGTACCTTTGCCAGTTTCTCAATATAAGATAATACTGAATCTTCATTATCGGCTGAACATGGCCCAATAATTAAAATAAATTTCCCGCTTTTTCCCGTTAATACATCTTGAATTTCCTTGTCCCTTGCAGCTTTTACTTTTTTAATTTCCTCTGAAACGGGTATTTCCTGAAACAAGATATTTGGTGGAGGAAGTTCTCTTAAAAATTTATATGACATTTTTTTCAGCCCTTTCATTAAATAAAATCATTTTTCCCAATAAACTCTCTAAGTATTGAATTAGAAGGTATTTGGGCATCTTTGGTCAACGGATAGAAAAAGGACACCAGACGGATAAGTCGCTGAGCTTCATAGTATTCTGGCTCTTTAGGTGATATTTCCTGAAGCAGTGGAACAAGGTAATTTCTTATAGTTGAAAGCTCATAAACTAAAGACGAATTAAAAATTATGTCAGCCTCTTCATTATAAGGGAAAATATGTCCTTCTTCACCTTTTCTTACAGTTGCCCAATAACGTAAAGTATCAAGGGCAGATCGTCCCCGTGTATTATGATCTCTTACTATTCTTCTCATCAAACGGGCATCTGTTGTAGGAAGCCGGTTATGATGATCAATACCTAATTGAGTTAAAGCGTTAATATAAATTTTTGCTTTATTTTTTCTGTATATTGAGGAAGTGAGCTTTTCATTAAGCCCGTGAATGCCTTCAATAATCAAAATCTCTCTTGGGTCTAGTTTTATTTTTTCTCCTTTAAAAGACCTGGTTCCAGAAATAAAGTCATATTTAGGAATTTCAATTTCTTCCCCGTCAAAAAATCTTTGCAAGTGATTTTGGAAAAGATCGATGTCAACAATATCCAAAGACTCAAAATCAGGAGCTCCATCAGGACCGAGAGGCCGGTCTTTGGCGTCAATAAAATAATCATCAATTGAGAGAAGCTCAGTTTTATATCCAATAACTTGTAACTGGATACTTAATCTTTTTGTAAAGGTTGTTTTACCTGAAGATGAAGGACCTGCAATACAAATTAATTTTAAATCTTCGTTTTGAACTAAAGTGTCGGCAATTTGAGAAATTTTCTTTTCATGTAAAGCTTCTGAGATTTTAATTATGTTACTAATTTCATCATTTTTTATATATTCATTTAATGAAGAGATATAGTTACATTCAATAATTTTCGCCCAGCGACGAGTTTCGGTAAACACTTTAGCCAGTTTAGGGTTTTCAATAAAATCTGGTATTTCATGAGGATTGTTTTTTGCCGGGAATCTAAGAATGAATCCTGGGGGATAAAATTTCAAGTCGAACATGCTTAAATATTTTGTGCTTGGAACCATTGTTCTATAGAAGTATCCAAATTTGCTGCCTAGATAATAAACACTGGACACAGGGTTCTTTAGCTGCTGCAATAATAGTGCTTTATCTTCCATATCGTGATTATTGTAAAGATCAATTACTTCCTGGGTAGGAAGAACTTTTTTAGTAAAAGGCAAATCTTTTTCTACGTATTCTTTCATTCGGTTTTCAATTTTTAAAAGCTCTTTTCTTGTCAAAGCCGGGTCAATTTTTATTTTGCAGTAAATTCCCTGGCTTAAAGAGTTTTCAATAGTAAGTTTAGCCCGGGGAAAAATTTCTTTTGCAGCAACAATAAGAAGAAAAATTAAACTTCTTTGATATACTTTATTTCCTAATTCAGAGGTAAGATCAAAAAAATCAATCCGGCAATTGTTTTTAGATGAATTAAGTACATAGGTCAGGTCCTTTAAATTTCCATCAACCATAGCAACAATAATAGGAGTCTGATATTCATCCTGGAAGTCTTTACTTATTTCAAGAAGGGAAATGTTATCTGGATATTTTTTTTCTTTGCTTCCGTTTATAATTAAACTTAATTCATTCATAAGAGCACCTGCCTTTTTAGCTTAATTGAAAATAAACCCTCGCCATTAGGAGAGGGTGCTAGAATTAACTACGTTTGTTTTTTTCTCTTCTGCGTATTGCCATTTTTTCTGTTGCTTTTTCGTAATATTTTCTAATTTGTTCAAAGGGGTTTAATTTTTCCCAGTTTGTGGGCTTGGTCATCATAAGATTATCGCTGCCACATTTTCGGCAATGATTCCAATTGTTTATAAACATAGAAGTCATGCCACCATTTCTTCTTAAGATGGAGTACCATCCACAATCCTTACAAGTAATTTTAAAAGAACGTTCGAAGAGATCTTCGACATTTTCAACTTTTCCTGCTGGGAAAGCTTTATCTATTAATTTCATATTATTATAACCTCCAGAAAATTTCTTTTGTTTTCTTATATAATAACAATTTTTTACAATATAAAAAAGGGGGGTTGCAAAAAAAACACAAAAAGTGTACAATACTCAATTAAATAATATCGAAAGGAGATAGCCATGCCTCATTATTACAATGAACCATCAAGAACCTTCAGTGAGTTTTTATTAATACCAAATTTAACGACAAAAGAATGTATACCCGGAAATATTTCATTAAAAACACCTTTAACAAAATTTAAAAGAGGTGAAGAACCAGATATTCAATTAAATGTTCCAGTTGTGTCTGCAATTATGCAATCAGTATCCGGAACAGAAATGGGAATTTCCCTGGCCAGATCGGGAGGTATTGCATTTATTTTTGGATCGCAGACAATTGAAGAACAAGCTGAAATGGTTAGAAAGGTAAAAGGCTATAAAGCAGGATTTGTTGTTAGTTCATTAAATCTAAAGCCTGACCAAACCCTTGAGGATGTTTTGGAATTAAAAAATATTACAGGACACTCAACAGTTGCTATAACAGAGGATGGCTCTCCAAATGGGAAATTACTTGGAATTGTAACCAGCAGGGACTATCGTCTTTCCAGAACTGAGCCAAGTACTGTAATAAGTGAGTTTATGACTCCTTTTGAAGAGCTGATTTACGGAAAAGAAGGAATGTCATTATCAGAAGCTAATGACATGATTTGGGATCATAAACTAAACTGTCTTCCAATTATCGACAGCAATCAGAATCTTTGCTATTTAGTTTTCAGAAAAGATTATGACAGCCATAAGGAAAATCCAGATGAATTGTTGGATGAAGATAAAAGGCTTATTGTTGGTGCTGGAATAAACAGTCGTGATCACGTGGAAAGAGTGCCGGCCCTTATAGAAGCGGGAGCAGATGTACTTTGTATTGATTCATCCGATGGATATTCTGAATGGCAAAAGGATACTATTGAATATATAAAGAGTAAGTATGGAAATAAGGCAAAAGTGGGAGCTGGCAACGTTGTTGACCGAGAGGGATTCCTTTATCTTGCAGAAGCGGGAGCTGATTTCATTAAAGTTGGAATTGGCGGCGGGTCAATTTGTATTACCCGAGAGCAAAAAGGTATAGGCAGAGGTCAGGCAACATCTATAATGGAAGTTGCTGAGGCAAGAAATGAGTACTTTGAAAAAACGGGTATATATATTCCTATCTGTTCCGATGGTGGTATTGTTCATGATTATCATATGACCCTTGCTTTAGCGATGGGGGCAGACTTCTTAATGCTTGGCAGATATTTTGCTAGATTTGACGAAAGCCCAACCAGAAAATTAAAGGTTGGCTCCAATTACGTAAAAGAATATTGGGGTGAAGGTTCCAACAGAGCAAGAAACTGGGAGCGTTACGATGATACTGGTAAGGGCAAAATGGACTTCGAAGAGGGTGTAGATTCTTACGTTCCTTACGCAGGAAAATTAAAGGACAACCTTTATGTATCAATGAGCAAAATTCGTTCAACTATGAGCAGCTGCGGGTCTAAAACAATAAAGGAACTGCAAGATACAGCGAGAATCACTTTGGTTTCAGCAACAAGTATTGTTGAAGGCGGAGCTCATGATGTAATTTTAAAAGATAATACTCCAAATCGTTTTAATTCATAAAAAAGATTCATGTTATTATATAGAAGCTCTTGTTAATTCAAGGGCTTCTTTTTATTTGTAAAATGCTGTATACAATCCCTATTTAATTGACTTTACAATTAAAGTTTATGATAATACTAAAGAAATCTCAGACAGGGGGAATATAAATTATGAGTAAATATTTTACTGAAGATAAGAACTTTTTTAAGGGAACAAATCCTCAGGATCTAATAGAAAAATATGGCAGTCCATTATATGTATACAGTGAGGATATTTTAAGAGAACGTTGCAGAGAAATGAAGAATCTTGTATCCTATCCAAAATTTTTATCAAATTATTCTATAAAAGCAAATTCAAATCTAGAGTTATTGAAAATAACAAGATCAGAAGGATTAGTAGCGGATGCTATGTCTCCTGGAGAAATATATGTTCTTGAAAAAGCCGGATTTGAATATAAGGAAATGTTTTATATAAGTAATAACGTATCAGAAGAAGAAATGCAGTTTGCAATAGACAGGGGAATAATGGTAAGTATCGATTCTTTGTCTCAGCTGGAAATGTATGGAAAAATGAATCCTGGGAGCAAGGTTGCTATAAGATTTAATCCTGGAGTTGGTGCTGGACATAGTGAAAAAGTAATAACTGGTGGAAAGAAAACTAAATTTGGAGTTAACATTGATCTTGTTCCCGAAGTAAAAGAGATATTAGATAGATATAATCTTACTTTAGCTGGAATAAACCAGCATATTGGATCTTTATTTATGGAAGCCGATTCTTATATAGAAGGAGTTAAATCTGTTCTTGCTGTTGCAGAAGAATTTGAGAATATTGAATTTGTAGATTTTGGCGGCGGTTTTGGAATCCCTTACAGAAAGCAAGAAGGAGAAGCCAGACTTGACGTTAAAGAGTTTGGCAGAAAGCTTGATGTTGTAATTAATGAATGGGTTGCAAAAACAGGGAAAGAATTGTTATTTAAAATAGAGCCGGGAAGATATATTGCTGCAGAATGTGGTGTAATACTTGGAACAGTTCACTCAATAAAAAATAATTATGACAGAAAATATGTAGGTACAGATGTTGGATTTAATGTTTTAGCAAGACCTATGACCTATGGATCTCATCATGATATGGAAATTTACAGAAATGGAAAGATTGTTAACGAAGGCCCTGAAGAGAATGTTCACGTAGTTGGAAATATTTGTGAAAGTGGCGATATTCTTGCAGAAGACAGATGTCTTCCTGTAATAAAAGAAAAAGATTTGATTTGTATTACAGATGCAGGAGCATATGGATATTCTATGGCTTCGAATTATAATAACCGTCTTAGACCGGCAGAAGTATTAATTACTTCTGATGGGAGTGTTAAGTTAATTAGAAAAAGAGATACTTTAGATGATTTAGTTAAAGGATTTTTAATATGAAAAAGGTAGTTTTAGCTGGTGGATGTTTTTGGGGAGTAGAAAAATATTTCAAAAAAAAAGAAGGAGTAGTTTCCACAGAAGTTGGTTATGCAAATGGTAACACCCCTGAACCAACGTACGAAAAAGTATGCTCTGGTAAAACTGGTTATGCGGAAGTATGCGAAGTAACATACGATGAAAATATAGTATCCCTGGAAAAAATATTAGAATATTTTTGGAAAATAATAAATCCTGTTTTGCTTAACAGGCAGGGAAATGATATAGGTACTCAATACAGGACGGGAATATATTATCTAGATCCAGAAGATTTGCCGATAATAAAAAACTCTCTTCAAGAAGAGGCCTTAAGATACAGGGATCCTATAGTTACAGAAATAGAGCCATTAAAAAATTATTATCCTGCAGAAGAGTACCATCAGGACTATCTGACAAAAAATCCTGGTGGGTATTGCCATGTTACTGATAATTGATAATTATGACTCCTTTACCTACAATCTGGTTCAATATTTCCAGGTTCTTAAAGAGGATGTAGTTGTTTTAAGAAATGATCAAGTTAGTATTGCTGAAATAGAAAAGTTAAATCCTAGTGGTATTGTTATTTCTCCTGGACC
>RZYW01000137.1 GCA_009930175.1 Clostridia bacterium | reverse complement strand
CACCAGCTTTATAGCTACTTAGTTCCAGCCATTTCTTTCAGCAAGAGGATTAAGGGATGGCTCCCGTCCCGTAAAATCAACATAAATTTTCAATGGGTCTTCAGAAGCGCCTTTAGCAAGTATAAGACTCCTAAACTTTTCACCCATTTCTCTGGACATTATTCCATTTTCCTTAAACTCTGTAAATGCATCAGCCTCTAGTACCCATGCCCATAAATAGCTATAGTATCCTGCTGCATAGCCACCATCAAAAATATGGCTAAATCTAGTGCTCATAACAGACTCTTTAATAACAGGAAGAATATCAGTTTTATTTAAAAACTCCCGTTCAAAGTTTATTATTTCTCCATTATAATTTTTCTCTATAGAATGCCAGGTTAAATCCAGTCCCGCCAATCTACTGTATCCCAGATTATCAAAAGCATTTAAAATTTTTCTTTGGTTTTTAATATTTTCCAGCAAATCATCGGTAATTTTTTCTCCTGTTTCATAGTGATTAGCAAAAGTTTCTAAAAATTCTTTTTCATACGCCCAGTTTTCCATTATACTTGAAGGAAATTCCACAAAATCCCAGGGTACATTGAAACCAGCTAAACTTTGATATTCAACATCGGATAAGAGAAGATGCATGGCATGTCCGCTTTCATGGAGTAGTGTAATTAAATCAAAATGTGAAAGCAGAATCTTCCCTTTTGAAATGTTTTTTCCCATATCAGCTGAAATACTTGCAATTGGTAATATTTGATCTTGTTCCCCTGATTTTCCATATCTTATTGATGCACACCATGCTCCTGAGCTTTTTGAATTTCTATCAAAGAGATCCAGATACAAAAATCCAACTGTTGCATTCCTGCCGTCTTTAACTTCATATAGCTCAACTTCTGGATAATATACCAGGAAATCTGTTCTCTGTACGAAGGTTAAACCATAAAGTTTATTATACAAATCAAAAACACCTTTTTTTACATTTTCATATTCAAAGTATGGTCTAAGGCTTTCTTCATTAAAACTATAAATATCTTCTTTATATTTTTTTAAATAATAGTAGTAATCATATATCTGAAATTCTTCAGAAAAACCTTTTGAAACCGCATAATCTTGAATTAATTCTATTTCATCTTTAGCAGGCTCAAATACCTTATTATTAAATTCTTCAAGAAATGAAAAAGTATTTTCCTTGCTGCCAATCATCCTGTTACTAAGAATCCAGTCTGAATATGAAGTATATCCATAAATATTAGCAAGTTCTAATCTTAAGTTTACTGATTCTTTTACCAGTTCTGAGTTATCAAATTCATTCCATGGACCAGCAACTAAACGACTTTTAGTATAAATTTCTCTGCGGAGATCTCTATTCTCTGCATTTTCCATTACCTGAATATAATGTGAGTATGAAACAGGGATTACCCACCCCGATAGCTCTCTTTCCTGAGCCTCTTTTCCCAAGTCTTCGATAAATTCAGGGGACAATCCTGCTAGTTTATTTTCATCTGTAACATTTAGAAATGCATTGTTTTCTGAGGATAATAAATTTGAAGAAAAGTTATAAGCGATATAATTCAAACGATTATTAATTTCTTTTATTCTTTCTTGCTTTTCTGAAGGCAAATCAATTCCTTTATTAACAAATGAATAATATGTACTTTTTAAGATAATATTTTGTGCTGGTGAAAGCTTGCTTTTATCTTCATTCTCATAAACATATTTTACTTTTTCAAATAAGTCCCTGTTAAAAAAAATACTCGAAATATAATCTTGTGATAGTCCTGATGTTTCTCCAACAATTCTATCAATTAATTCATTTGAATCCGTTGAGTATAAAGAATATAAAATATCATCAACAATGTTAGCTTTGTTAAGACTTTCCAATGGCTCAATAGTATTTTCAAAAGTAGGTGTTTCAGTATTTTTTATTATTGAATTAATTATTTTCTTCTCTTCATTAATTACATAGTTTAATGCTGGTAAAAAATCACTTGCCTTAATTAAATCATATTCTGGCAATCGACTTTCATCATAGGCAAATTTTAATACAGGATTTTCAGCATATTTTTCCTCCAAAGCAAATGCATTTACTCCAAAAATATTAACTAAAATAAATATAAATACTATTATTGAAGCTGTTCTTTTTTTATACAACTGCATACCCTCCTCTTTAATTATATTCTATCAGCCAAGACCAGGGGCAACTGCTTCCCTGTATTCTTTAGATGTATTGTCCAGTGCGTAGTTATTTCTTTCAAGAATATCCATAAATAAAGATAAATCTTTAATTAGAGAACTTTCAGGATTCTCTTTTATAGCTTTTTTATATTTTGTTACATTTTCTTCTTTCATCTTTTCTGAATAATAATCAAATAAAGGAGTATTATCTAAGCCGTAATAAATAAAATAAATATATT
>RZYW01000044.1 GCA_009930175.1 Clostridia bacterium | reverse complement strand
TTTATAGCAGTAAAACCTCAGGTTTTTCCATCCCTTAGAGAAACAGGGATGGGGTTAAATTATCAGGGCACTATAATTAGTATAATGGCAGGAATAGATTCTGTTTCATTGAAAGCTGCTTTTCCAAATGCAGAAATAGTGAGAACTATGCCAAATTTCCCAGCTTTAGTTGGGGAAGGAATGACTGGATTATGTTTCTCAAAAAATATATCTGAAGATAAAAAAGAAACAGTTATAAATATTTTGGAATCAATTGGAAAAACACTTGTACTTGATGAAAAAAATATTGATGCTTTAACTGGATTAAGTGGCAGTGGTCCTGCCTTTGTTTTTCAGTTTGCTGAAGCTCTTGCAGATGCAGGTGTTTATTGTGGCCTTCCAAGGAAAGATGCTTATCTTTTGGCAGCTCAAACCATTTATGGAAGTGCGAAAATGATTATGGAAACAGGTACACATCCTGGGGATCTTAAAGATTCTGTAACATCTCCTGGAGGAACTACAATCGAAGGCATTAAAAATCTGGAAAAAAACGGGTTTAGAAATGCTGTAATGGAAGCAGTAATAAGCAGTTATAAAAAATCGAAAGAATTAAAATAAGGGGTGTAGTTTTTGTACTTTTTAATACAATTTGTAAGTGTATCATTTGATGTTTTTTACTGGATGATGATTGCCAGAGTTCTTTTATCTTGGGTTGCTCCAAGAGCCAACAACAGATTAGCAGAATTTGTTATTGATGTAACAGACTATGTGTTAATTCCAATAAGAAAATTTATACCAACAAATGTTGGAGGAGTAGATTTCTCTCCTATATTGGCAATTTTTCTATTAAATTTTTTAAAAAGATTAGTTATTTCTTTATTACTTCAATTAATGTAATCAGTAAAGGATGTTTTTGTGAAAAGCAACGATCAAAATTATATAATTAATTTTATTAAAGAAAAGTCAGAAAAAGTATATAAGCGTGGAATTAAAGAAGTAACTGATTTTCTCGATCCTTCTGAAGCAGATTACTGTGAAGAGTTTCTAAAAAAGCAAAAAGACAGAGTGACCTATTCTTTTTATGGAGGGTATCCTGAAGCCGAAAGGAAAAGGCTATGTATTGCTCCAATAGGTGATGAAATTGAAACTAGTGATTTCGATATTCTTGTTTTAGAGGCATCATCCAGGAAATTAGTTCGGGAAATAAGCCACAGAGATATTCTTGGTGCGCTTATGGGCACTGGAATAAAAAGAGAAAAAACTGGAGACATCTTGTTGCTATCAAATGGAGCAGCAATTATTGCAGATAAAGGAATGATTTCATACCTTACTGGAAATTTCCCGCTAATAAAAAACAATAGTTTTATAACTGAAGTTTTTTCTTCTGAGGAATATTCTTTCCCGGAAGTAGAAGCAACAGAAAAAGTTATTAATATTTCATCCTGGAGGCTTGATGGAGTTATTGCAAAAGCTTATAACCTTTCAAGAGGTGATGCCCAGGAGTTTATTAAGTCCGGGAAAGTAAAAGTAAATCATAGAGAAAACCTAAAAACGGATACAATACTTTCTGAAAATGATGTTATTAGCGTGAGAACGAAGGGACGTTTTGTTATTATTGAAGAACTTGGAAAAACCAAGAAAGATAATTACAGAGTTTTAATAAATATATACTGATTAAAGGGGTGCTTTTATGATTACACCAAAAGATATTCATGACAAAGAATTTAAACGTTCTCTAAGAGGATATGATATGGATGATGTAGATCAGTTTCTGGATATGATTATTAAAGATCTGGAAATGTTGTACAAAGAAAATGCCAGTCTTAGAGAAGAATGTGATAAGAAAACAAAAAAGGTTGATCAGTATAGTGAAATGGAAGGAAGCTTAAACAGAGCTTTACTTCTTGCAGAAAAAACTGCAGACAATGTAAAAATAGAAGCTATGGTGGAAAAGGACAGAATTTTACTTGAAGCAAGAGAAAAAGCTGCCCAGATTCTTGATAAAGCAAAAGAAGACGCTAAAGCCTTTAACAGTATAAACCTTGATTTAATTGATAAATCAGATAAATTTAAAAGTAATTTGATTAACTTATTTGAAAAACAAATAGCGACTATTAAAGAATTTGGATCTATCTCAGAAGATATAGATTTTAAAGAGACACTTCAAAAAAGAGTTGTAACTGAAGAAAAAAGTAGTGTTGTTCTTTCTTCTCCAGAAGAAGTTTTTATTGAAACTAGCAAGGAAGAAATAAAAGAAAACTTCTCTTCTGATTATAAAGAAGATTTTGATAATGGCCTTTTAGATGAAGAAGAAGAGGAATTTAAGAACAAAGTATTTAAGTTTCTTGATAAATAAAGAATAGTTCAATAGTTGACACAGAATAATAAATATTTTATTATCAAATAATATCAAAATAGAAAAGCATTGATCAGGAGAGTAATTTGCAATTATCTTTTCAGCGAAACCGGGTAGGTGTGAGCCGGTTAGGATTATGCAAATGAAAATCACCTGGGAGCTGTTACCCTGAAATCTTTAAGATAGTAGGGGTAAACGTATGTCTGCGTTAAAGATTTAGAGTGACAATATTATTTATATTGTTACAAGGGTGGTACCGCGAATTTTTCGTCCCTTGAGGACGATTTTTTTTATCCATTTTTTGGATTAAATTACTGGGAGGTTGTAAAAGTTTATGGAAAAGAAAGATTATGGGCAAACCTTAAATTTACCTGTTACCGATTTTCCCATGCGTGGGAATCTTCCTAGCAGAGAGCCTGAAATAGTGGCAAAATGGGAAGAAATGAGAATTTACGATGTTGTAAATGACAAAAACAGAGGAAACGAGTCATTTATTCTTCATGATGGACCTCCATATGCCAATGGAGATATTCATCTTGGACATACTCTTAACAAAGTTCTTAAAGATATAATTGTGAAATATAAGACTCAGAAAGGACTTTTCTCTCCATATGTTCCTGGATGGGATACTCATGGACTTCCTATTGAGTTAAAGGCAATTCAAATGATGGGCCTTAATCCTCATGATGATAAAGTTGAATTCAGAAGAAATTGTAAAGAATATGCTTTAAAATATGTTGATATTCAAAGGGAACAGTTTAAAAGACTTGGAGTAAGAGGTGACTGGGATCATCCATATATAACTTTACAACCAGAATTTGAAGCTGAGCAAATTGGCGTTTTTGGTGAAATGGCTATGAAAGGCTACATTTATAAAGGTCTTAAGCCAGTAAACTGGTGCCACGACTGTGGAACCGCTCTTGCGGAAGCTGAAATTGAGTATCATAACAAACATTCATATTCAATATATGTAAAGTTCCCTGTTGTTGATGGAAATGGAATTCTTGATAATGATGATTATGTTGTTATTTGGACTACAACACCTTGGACCTTACCGGCAAACCTGGCTATATCAGTTCATCCTGAATATGATTACCAGCTTATAAAAGTTAACGGTGAAAAATTATTAATGGCTAAAGAACTAGTGGAAAGCGTTCTTAAGGATACTAAAATAGAAACAGGATTTGAAGTTTTAAAGGAATTTAAAGGTAAAGAACTTGAAAAAGTAGTTTGCCGTCATCCTTTTATGGATAGAGATTCCTTGGTTATTCTAGGCCAGCATGTTACTTTAGAAAGTGGTACTGGTGCAGTCCATACTGCTCCTGGACATGGTATTGAAGACTTTGAGGTAGGTAAGCAATATGGTTTAGAAGTTCTTTCCCCTGTTAATAATTCAGGAGAATTTACTCTTGAGGCTGGCAAGTATGCTGGACTTAAAGTTGATAAAGCAAACAAAATTATTGTAGATGATCTTGTTAACAGTGGATTTATGCTTGGATTTTCAACAATAGAGCATTCTTATCCCCATTGCTGGAGATGTGGACATCCTACAATTTTCAGAGCTACAGAACAATGGTTTGCTTCAATAGAAGGTTTCAGAAAACAAGCTCTTGAAGAAATAAACAAGACTAAATTTATTCCTTCATGGGGCAAAGATCGTATATACAACATGGTTGCAGATAGAAGTGACTGGTGTATTTCCAGACAAAGAACCTGGGGTGTGCCAATCCCAATTTTCTATTGTAAAGACTGTGGCAAAGAAGTTATTAATGAGCAGACAATTAAGCACATTCAAGATCTTTTCAGAGAGAATGGTTCAGATATCTGGTTTGCTAAAGATGCAATGGAACTTATTCCTGAGGGATTGAAGTGTGAGCATTGTGGTTCTAATGAATTTTCAAAAGAAACTGATATTATGGATGTTTGGTTTGATTCTGGTTCTTCTCACAGGGCGGTATTAACTACCAGAGAAGATTTAAGCTGGCCAGCAGATTTATATCTTGAAGGAAGTGACCAACACAGAGGATGGTTTAATTCATCTTTAAACACATCTGTTGCAACTACTGGAAAAGCACCTTACAGAGCTGTTTTAACTCACGGATTCCTGGTTGATGAAAAGGGAAGAAAGATGAGTAAGTCTTTAGGAAATGGTGTTGACCCTCTTGATGTCATTAATCAAATGGGTGCAGATATATTAAGACTTTGGGTATCTTCAGCAGACTACAGAAGTGATGTTGCCGTGTCTCCAAATATTATTAAACAGGCGGCTGAAGGATATAAAAAAATAAGAAACACATTCAGATTCCTTTTGGGTAACGTTTCAGATTTTGACTATGCAAAAAATAAAGTATCCAAGGAAGATATGCTTGAAATAGATCGCTGGGCAATGAACAAGCTTTACAATCTTACTGAAAAGGTTAGCAAGGCCTATGAAGAGTATGAATTCCATGTAGTTTATCACTCAATTCATAAGTTCTGTACAGTTGATATGAGTGCTTTCTATCTTGATATTATTAAAGATCGTCTTTATGCTTCAAAGCCGGATTCTATAAAAAGAAGATCTGCTCAAACTGTAATGTATGAAATTTGTTTAGCTTTAATCAAAATGCTGACACCAGTTTTATCATTTACAATGGAAGAAGTTTACTCACATCTTTCAGCAGAAAACAAAGAAGTCAGCCCACAGCTAATTGGCTGGCCAGAGCTGGATAAGTCCTTTGAAGATAAAGAATTAGAAGAAAAATGGTCAAAGATACTGAAAATCAGAGAGTTCGTGGCAAAGCCTCTTGAAGAGAAGAGAAGAGCTAAAGAGATTGGACATTCTTTAAATGCAGAAGTTATCCTTTATGCAGATGGCGAACTTTATGATTTCATTAAAAATATAGAAGAAGATTTGGCTGAAATATTTATTGTTTCCCAGGCTTCTGTTAAAAATCTTTCAGAGCTTGCGGGTGATTCTGCATACAGCTCAGAAGATTTTGAAAACCTAAAAGTAGTAATTAATAAGGCTAGTGGAGTTAAATGTGAAAGATGCTGGATTTATACTGACGATGTTGGAAGTGATCCTGATCATCCGGAAATATGTGCTCGCTGTGCAGAAGAATTAAAATAATTGAAGAGGTGTAGAAATGTCCCAGGAAAATTCACGTGTGGTAGTTACAGTTGTTGGCAAAGATAAAGTAGGTATAATTGCAAGGGTTGCCAACGTTCTTGCAGAAAATGATGCAAATATTCTGGATATAAGTCAGACAATTATGCAGGATTTTTTCACAATGATTATGATTGTTGATATTCAAAACTGTAAGGTAGATATGGCAGGTTTAAAGGAAACGTTAGATGTTGAGGGCGAGAAAATTGGTGTAAAAATTTCTGCTCAACGTGAAGATGTATTCCAATATATGCATAGAATTTAGGGGGAAGAAAAGTGCCAATAGGTTTTAGTAATGAAGAAATAATGCAAACCATAAAAATGATTGAAGCAGAAAACCTTGATGTAAGAACAATTACCATGGGTATTTCTCTTTTAGAATGCAGTGATGAAAGCCCTGAAAAAGTTTATCAAAAAATTTACGATACTATTTCCAGGAGAGCAGAAAATCTTGTAAAAGTAGGGGAAGAAATAGAAAGAGATTATGGTATTCCTATAATTAATAAAAGAATTTCTGTAACTCCTATTGCAAATATTCTTGGTTCCTGTAAAACAGATAACTATACTTTTGCAGCAAAAGCACTTGATGATGCTGCGAAAAATGTAGGTGTTAACTTCATAGGTGGATTTTCAGCTTTGGTTCACAAAGGAATGACAAGAAGTGATGAAATATTAATCAGATCAATTCCTGAAGCATTATCTGTTACCGATCTAGTATGTTCATCTGTAAATATTGGTACTACTAAAGCAGGTATTAATATGGATGCAGTTAGATTGATGGGAGAAATCATTAAAGATACTGCTGAAAGAACTAAGGATAAAGATGGACTTGGTTGTGCAAAGCTTGTTGTATTCTGTAATGTTCCTGAAGATAATCCCTTTATGGCAGGTGCTTTCCATGGTGTTGGAGAGCCGGAAACAGTTATAAATGTTGGAGTTTCCGGACCAGGTGTAGTTGCAAGTGTTGTTAAACAAAACCCAGGAATTCCATTAGGGATTCTTGCAAGAAAAATAAAGGAAACTGCCTTTAAAATTACAAGAATGGGTGAACTTGTAGGAATTGAAGCTGGTAAGAGACTTAATGTTCCTTTTGGAATAGTTGATCTTTCTCTTGCTCCAACTCCTGCAATTGGTGACAGTGTTGCTGATATTCTTGAGGGAATGGGACTTGAAAGAGTTGGAACTCATGGTACTACTGCGGCTTTAGCAATGCTAAATGATGCAGTTAAAAAAGGCGGAGCAATGGCTTCATCCTATGTTGGAGGTTTAAGTGGTGCCTTTATTCCAGTTAGTGAAGATGCTGGAATGATCAGAGGTGTTGAGGAAGGTTCACTTTCAATAGATAAGATGGAAGCTATGACTTGTGTATGTTCTGTAGGTTTAGATATGATAGCTGTACCAGGAAAGACCAAGGCTTCAACCATATCTGCAATTATTGCAGATGAAGCTGCAATTGGTATGATAAATAAAAAAACTACTGCAGTAAGAATTATCCCTGTTCCAGGTAAAGATGTTGGTGAATCAGTTGTCTTCGGTGGATTGCTTGGAAGAGCACCAATAATGAAGTTAAGTGATTTTGATTCATCAGAATTTATAGCCAGAGGCGGCAGGATTCCTGCTCCAATTCAGGCACTAACAAATTAATATAATTATATTGTAGCGGAGACTTGTTCTCCGCTATTTTTGTTATTCCCGTTTTATGATAAAATTAATGAATACCAAAATGAAATGAGGATATAAATGATCTATTTTTTGATTGCTGCAGGAGTTTTAATATTTGACCAGGTTACAAAATTTCTTGTACGGGGAGATTTTGCTTTATATGAATCAAGGCCAGTCATCGAAAATATTTTCCATTTAACATATATAGAAAACCCAGGGGCTGCCTTTGGAATGTTGGCAGATAAAAGACTGTTTTTTCTTATTGCCACCTCGCTGATAATAATTTTCATAATTTATTTTATGAAATTAATGGAAAAAGAAGAGCCAAAAGCAAACATTTTTTTAGCAATGGCTGTTGGGGGAGCAATAGGTAATTTTATAGACAGAGCTATGAAAGGTACCGTTACAGATTTTTTCGATTTTAGAATATGGCCTGTTTTTAATATTGCAGATTCTTTCATTGTAGTTGGAATGATTATTGCAGCTTTTTATGTGCTTAAAGGAGAAAAGAAATGAATTATGAAGAAATTGTAATTGAAGAAGAATTTGAAGGTGAAAGAATCGACAAGTTTCTTGCTGAGGAATATGAAGACTTGTCTCGTTCATATATACAAAAATTAATTACTTCAGAAAATATTCAAGTAAATGAAAAAAATGTAAAAGCAAATTACAGACTTGCCTCGGGAGACATACTGAAAATAAATATTCCTCCTTCTGAAGAAGCAAAAATTCTTCCGGAAAAAATGGATCTTGATATCAAATACGAAGATCAGGATGTTATTGTGATTAACAAAAGAAAAGGAATGGTTGTTCATCCTGCTCCTGGAAATTACACTGGAACCTTAGTAAACGGACTCATGGAACATTGTAAAGATCTTTCAGGAATAAACGGGGTATTAAGACCAGGAATTGTTCACAGAATTGATAAAGATACATCAGGATTAATTGTTGCCTGCAAAAATGATAATGCTCATAAGTTTTTGGCAGAACAATTTAAAGAACATACAGTTGAAAGAGCATATTATGCTGTTGTTCAGGGAATCGTAAATGAGCCATTAGGAAGAATAGAAGCACCTATTGGCAGAAGTGATAAAGATAGAAAAAAAATGGCAGTGACTTTTAAAAATTCAAAAGAAGCAATTACGAATTACAAAGTTCTTGAAAGATTCCCCCAGGGATATTCTTTAATCGAATGTTCTTTGGAAACAGGAAGAACTCATCAAATAAGAGTTCATATGGCTTATCTTAATCATCCTTTAGTTGGAGATTACACATATGGTTCTAAAAAGAAAGATTTTCAGGTTCATGGCCAAGTACTTCATGCTTACAAACTGGGGTTTATTCATCCAGGGACAAAAGAAAAAATTGTTTTTGAAGCAGATATACCAGAAGATTTTAAAGAAGTATTAAATATCTTAAGAGAGGGGAACCCGCTGTGAAAATAATTGAAAAAAATGTAATTATGGATTCAGCTGCAGTGGACAGATCTTTAACAAGAATAGCACATGAAATTATTGAGAAAAATAAAGGTACAGAGAATCTTGCTTTAATTGGAATAAGAACAAGAGGAGTTCCTTTAGCAGAAAGACTTGCAGAAAAAATTGAAAGTATTGAAAATGTGAAGGTCCCCGTAGGACGTCTTGATATAACACTTTACAGGGATGATCTTACAACTTTAGCTGATCAGCCAGTATTGCATGGAACAGATGTTGAATTTGATGTTTCTGGAAAAATAATAGTCCTTGTGGACGATGTTCTTTATACTGGGAGAACTGTCAGGGCAGCTCTTGACGCAATAATTGATTTAGGCAGACCTTACCTTATTCAACTGGCAGTTCTTGTAGACAGAGGGCACAGAGAGCTTCCAATTAGGGCAGACTTTGTAGGCAAGAATGTCCCTACTTCTAAAAAAGAGTTAATTCTTGTTAAATTAGAAGCCACAGACAGTAAAGAACAGGTTGTATTGGCAGAGACAGAAGAGTAATTTTTAAAAGAAATATTAATAGGGTATATCTTATTGTATAAAATATATAAGGAGGATTTTGAATGAAAACAAAATTAACAGAACTATTAGGAATTGAGCATCCAATTATTATGGGAGCTATGGCTTGGTATACAGATTCAAAAATGGTTTCCGCTATTTGTAATGCTGGTGGAACTGGTGTTATTGCAACAGGTGGAAGGGATCTTGACTGGGTAAGAGACCAAATTAGAAAAACAAAAGAATTAACTGATAAACCATTTGGTGTAAATCTTATGCTGATGGATCCAAAGGTAGATCAAGTTGCTGATATAGTTATTGAAGAAAAGGTTGCTTTTGTTACACTAGGTGCAGGAAATCCTGTTCCTTTCTTTGAAAAGCTTAAGGCTGGAGGAGTAAAAGTATTACCAGTAATCCCTAATTTAAAACTTGCTAAAAGAGTTGAAGAAAAGGGAGCTGATGCAATAATTGTTGAAGGTATGGAAGCTGGAGGGCATATTGGGACCCTTACTACAATGGCTCATATGACAAACATTATTCCAAATGTTAACATTCCAGTTATAATGGCTGGTGGATTTGGAGATGGCAGAGGTATTGCTGCAGCCTTACTTATGGGTGCAGCGGGAGTTCAAATTGGATCAAGATTTTTAGTTTCTCATGAATCTTCAGGACACCCAAATGCAAAGCAAAGAATTATTGAAGCAACTGATACTGATGTAGTTGTAACAGGGTACTCAAGAGGGCATGGAGTAAGAGGCTTAAGAAGTAAATTTACTGATGAGTACATTGCAATGGAAGTAAGTGGAGTACCTCAAGATGAATTAAACAAATTCGCAACAGGAACTAATAAAAAAGCAGCAATTGATGGTGACTGTGAATATGGATTAGTTCAAGTTGGACAAAGTGTTGTTCCAATAACTAAAGAAATGAGTATTAAAGAAATTGTTGATGAGCTAATGGAAGAAACAGTTAAGACACTTCAAAAAGCTCCCGATTTATTAAAATAATTAAATATAAGGATTTTCCCCTCTTTATTTGAAGTATAAATAAGGAGGGGATTTTTTATGGTTACAATTATAAATTCAGCAGTTAACAGAGGTATGGATATTGAAAAAGTGGTTATTGAAATTTATATCTCCGGTGGGATTCCAGATTTTAGGATTGTTGGAATACCTGATGGAGCTGTAAGAGAATGTAAGGAGAGAGTAAGATCTGCAATTAAAAATTCTGGATTTGATTTCCCAATAAGAAAAATAATTGTAAATCTAGCTCCAGCAAACTTAAGGAAAGAAGGAGCTTCTTACGATCTTCCAATTGCAATGGGCATTTTAAAGGCAACTGGACAAATACTTGATGTGAGAGGAGATTTTGAAAAACATATTTTTCTGGGAGAGCTTGGCCTGAATGGAAATATAAGGGGAGTAAAAGGAGTGCTTCCTGTTGCCTTACATTTTTTTAACCAGGGGTATTCATTTGTTGTTCCGGGAGTAAATGCAAAAGAAGCGGCACTAACAGGGAATGGCTGTATTAAATTTCAGAGTTTAATAGAAGTAGCAAATTATTTTAATAGTAATAGTGATTTTAGTTTAGAATTACCTGGTGAAAATTTGAAAATTAATAATATGTCAAAAGAAGATATAGAATATGATTTTTCTCAGGTAAAAGGGCAAACATTTGCAAAAAGAGCAATAGAAGTGGCGGTAGCTGGAGGACATAATATTTTAATAAAAGGAAGCCCGGGAACGGGTAAAAGTATGCTGGCAAAATGTATTCCGGGTATATTACCTGACCTTGAAAAAAATGAAATTCTTGAAATAACAAAAATCTACAGTATTGCAGGTGAGTTAGATGAAAATAACCCTGTAATAAAAAAGCCACCCTTTAGAAGTCCCCATCATAGCAGTTCTGTCCCTGGAGTAATTGGTGGGGGAACGTTTCCGAGACCAGGAGAGGTAAGCTTAAGTCATTTAGGCGTTTTATTTCTTGATGAAATTTCAGAATATCAAAGATCAGTCCTGGAATCATTAAGAGAGCCTCTTGAAGAAAAAGAAGTAACTATATCGAGAATAAGTGGAAAAGTAAAATACCCTGGGGATTTTATTTTAGCTGCAAGTATGAATCCTTGTCCTTGCGGGTATTATGGAAGCACTAGAAAACAATGTACATGTACGGAATCTAAAATTAAGCAATATAATAATAAACTCTCTGGACCTTTACTGGATAGAATAGATATTATTGTGTCTTCTCAGGATGTGGATTTTGAAGAACTTCGAGGGAAAAGTATATCCGAAAAAAGTTCAGTGGTTAAAACCAGAATTTGTAAAGCAAGAGAAATACAAAAA
>RZYW01000136.1 GCA_009930175.1 Clostridia bacterium | reverse complement strand
TTTGACAATATAGTTGGGTATCTTCCAAATGCCTGTAAAAAATGGGAGGAAAGTGGATCTGAACTGGAAAAACTTCCCACGATTACAGCAATTGATTTTAAAGAGCTGCCAGAAGATGGAGATTATATTTTGATAGATATTCGTAAGAGTGAGGAACTAGAAGAAGACGATCCATCAAGTAACAGACTGCATCTTCCATTGCAGCAAATCAGTCAGTGCTTCAGAAGAATTACTAAAGATAAACCAATTTATATTCTTTGCGGTTCTGGTGAGAGGGCAACAATTGCAGCATCTTACCTTAAGGCTAAAGGATACAAATCAGAAGTTATTACTGGTGGAATGAGAATGCTCGCCGCCCTTAAATAAGGGGTAAATTTAGGGAGGAAATTATGACTTATGAAATTGTAGTATCTTTCATATTATTGTTTTTAGCCATATTTCTTTTTTCTACAGAAAAAATAAGAATTGATCTGGCTGCTATTTTAATAATGATTTTACTCCCCTGGACAGGAATAATTACTCCTGTAGAGGCATTTTCTGGTTTCTCCTCCAATGCAGTTGTAACAATAATGGCAGTAATGATTTTGGGCTACGGAATAGAATCTTCAGGATCATTAAATTTTATTGCAGATTATATAAGCTTAAAAGCAGGACGTGAAGGTAAAAAGGTAATGGTTTGGATTGGAGCCTCCGTGGGAATTATTTCCTCTTTTATGCAAAATATTGGTGCAGTAGCTTTATTCCTTCCCGTAGCAAAAAAAATTGGGGAAAATACGGCAGTAAGCTCTAGAAGGTTGTTAATGCCAATGGGTTTTGCAGGCATACTTGGCGGCACTCTTACAATGATTGCCTCAAGCCCCTTGATAATATTAAACGATTTCTTGGTTGAAAATAGTTATGAAGAATTGAATTTTTTTAGTGTAACGCCGGTTGGAATACTTCTATTAACAGTGGGGATACTGTTTTTCTATTATGCCTGGGATAAAATTCTTCCTGGGGATGTAGAGGAAGACAAGAATAGAGAAGATATTCAAGATATTTATAATCTTCCTAAACAGGTAATTGAAATCGAAATAACAGAAAACAGTCCCTTGATTGGAAAAACCATTGAAGAAATAGAATTGTGGATTAAAAACAAGGTTCATATTCTGGCTATTTGGGATTCAGGAAGTATAACCTACACTCCCTGGAGAAAAACCAGATTTACAGCTAAACAAAGAATTGCAGTTTTTGGCGAAGTAGAAAATGTTAAAGAATTTTATAGGGTTTTTAATCTTGATCCTAAATCATTTCTATATGTATTCCATGAGTTAAACAGCGATGAGACAGCAGGATTTGCTGAAATAATTGTTCCTCCAAAATCTTCACTTATAGGAAAGAGTATTGAGGAAATAGGAATCCGTAAAAATTTTAAAATTGAGCCAATAACATATGTAAATCCAGAGGGAGAAAGACTGGACTTAATAGAAAGACCCATGGAAGCAGGGTTGCAGATTATTGTCTTTGGTCTTTGGGAGGATATAAGAAGAATAAAAGAGTCAAGGGAGTTTGTTGTTATTACTGATGTAAAGCAAGTAAAGAAACAAATGGATATAAAAAAAAGAAACATTGCTCTGTTATCTTTAGCGCTTTCAATAATTCTGGTAATCTTTGGTTTCTCACTGCCATTAAGTTTTTTTACAGGTGCAATAATTATGGTGCTTTCCGGCGTAATTCCTAAGGAAGACATTTACAAAGCTGTTGATTGGAAAACCGTATTTCTTTTGGCAGGATTAATTCCTTTAGGACTGGCATTTGAAAAAAGTGGAGCAGCATCTTTAACGGCAGAAGTAATTTTAAGCTTAATCAGTCCCTGGCCAGTACTTGGAGTTTTGCTTGTAATTGGTATAGTTACTGGAGTATTTTCCTTATTTATGTCTAATGCGGCGGCGGCAGTATTAATGATTCCAATAGTATTAATTATGGCTCCCTCCTTAGGAATGGATCCAAGATATCTGGCTTTATTTACAGCAGTTTCTGCATCTAACTCTTTTATATTGCCCACACACCAGGTAAATGCATATATTAAAACTCCTGGTAAGTACAGCAATTTTGACTTTATTAAAGCTGGCGGGCTAATGAGTCTTATTTTTCTCAGTATATCAACATTAATGTTCTATATATTTTATATTTAAATAAATATGAAGGAAGGTGTTTAGATGGAATTTTTATTTTTAGAAAGATGGTCTCCATATACCGTGGGGATTCTAATAGGTCTTTTAAATATTACGGCAATGATTATATCCGGTAAACCTTTAGGTGCCTCAACAAGTTTTGTAAAAGCAAGTGGTTACCTGGTTAAGTTTGTGGATAAAGAAAAAGTTGCAAAAAACTCATATTATCAAAAAAACAAACCGGAGCTTGATTGGGGTATGATGCTGGTTTTTGGAATAAT
>RZYW01000135.1 GCA_009930175.1 Clostridia bacterium | reverse complement strand
GCTGCAGCCAGGGATATAACAGAAAGAAAAGAACAGGAAAAAGAGGTTGAATATTTAAGTTATCACGACCAGCTTACAGGTTTGTATAATCGAAGATATATGGAAGATTCATTAAGAAGAATGGATACAGAAAGAAATTATCCTCTTTGCATTATGGTTATGGATGTTAACGGATTAAAAATGGCAAATGATGCCTTTGGCCATAAAATGGGAGACAATCTTTTAATTACATCTGCTGATATTCTAAAAAGTGTAACCAGGGCAGATGATATATTATGTAGAGCAGGTGGGGATGAGTTCATGCTCATTCTTCCAAATACCGGACATGATGAAGCAGTTGCCATAAAGAAAAGAATTTCAGAAAAAGCCAAAAAAACCTTACTGGACTCTATTGTTGTTTCAATGGCAGTTGGTTACGAAATTAAAACAAATATTAATCAGGACATTAATGATATTCAAAGACAAGCTGATGCAAATATGTACAGGGATAAATTTAAAAATGGCAGAAAAATGCGTCAGGAAACTATAAATAATATTATTAAAGATATTGATAAAAAATATCCTTTTGAAGAAAAACACAGACAAACAGTAGCTCAGCTATCTAAAGATATTGCACAAAAACTTTTCTTTGATGAGAATCGTATTGAAGAAGTAGAACTGGCAGCTTTAGTTCATGATGTTGGAAAGATAAAAACTTCAGAGGGAATATTAAATAAAAAAGATAAATTAACAAAAGAAGAGTGGGAAGAGCTTAAAAGACATCCAGTTATAGGTTATAATATTCTGAAGGCTGTTGATGACTACGCTCCAATTGCAGAGGATGTACTACATCACCATGAAAGGTATGATGGTAAAGGATATCCCAAGGGACTTAAAGGTGATGAAATCCCATTGATTTCAAGAATAATTACAGTTGCTGATGCCTGGGAAGCTATGACTTCTGAAAGACCTTATAAAGAAGCTAAAACCAGGGAAGAGGCAATAACTGAATTAAAAAAATATTCTGGAAAGCAATTTGATCCTGAAATAACAGAAATATTTATTAAGCTAATAGAAGAAAGAGGTTATTAATGAAAATGAAATTTAAAGATTATCCTTTGGATAATCAAATAAAAAGAGCTTTAAGTGAACTTGCCTTTCAGAGCCCACTTGAGGTACAGGAAGAAGCAATACCTAAAATATTAGAAGGTAAAGATTTAACAGTAAAATCCAGGACGGGAAGTGGTAAGACGGGTGCCTTTGCTATTCCTATTTGTGAAATGATTGATTCAAGCCTTGAAGCAGTCCAGGCTGTTATTATGGCACCTACCAGAGAGCTTGCCCAGCAGGTAAGGGAAGATATAAATGATATTGGGAAATATAAAGGGATAAAAAGTATTGCACTTTATGGTAACCAGCTTATGGAAATTCAGCGTAAAGCACTAAAAGATATTCCACACATCATTGTTTCAACCCCCGGAAGATTAATGGACCATATAATGAACAAGAATGTAAAGCTTAGTAATGTTAAGTTTTTAGTTTTGGATGAAGCTGATGAAATGCTTCTTATGGGATTCAAGGATCAGCTGGAATATGTGATTGCAAAAATTCCAGAAGAAAGAACCACATTATTATTTTCAGCAACAATAAATGAAGAAGTTAAAGAAATCGCAGAAAAGTATTTGAATAATCCAGAGAATATTGAAATTGAATTTGAAGAGAACCCTTTAGAAAAAATTGAACAACTTTATTATGCTGTAGAAGGTCTTAAGAAAGTTGATTTCATGAAAAAAGTTATTAAATATGAAAAACCTCAAAAAGGAATAATTTTTTGTAATACAAAAGAACAGGTTGATAATCTATATACCATATTAAAAAAATGGGATAATGCGGTATGCGCCTTCCATGGAGGGGTAGATCAAACTGAGCGTCAGGAAATTTTAAAAGATTTTAAAAAAGGTCAGTACAGAATTCTTATAGCAACAGATCTGGCAGCCAGAGGTATCCATGTTGTGGGTATCACCCATGTAATTAACTACAGCGTTCCCTTTGAGCCAGAGCAATACGTTCACAGAATAGGTCGTACTGGCAGGGTTGATGAAAAAGGTGTTGCCATTACTTTTGTTATGCCATCTGAGATGGACCGGTTCAGAGAACTGGAAGATTTTCTTGGTTATAAAATCCCCTGTAAAGGTGGATATGTAAACACAGCTCCTAAAGTTCCCCAAAAGAACAGAAGAGATGCAGGAAGGTTTAAAGATACAGGGAACAGAAAAAAGGCGGGAATTATAAGAATTGAAGGTGGAAAACTTAACAGTTCTCTTCAGACAAGAGATATTCTTTATACTATTAGAAATATCAACGGAGTAAATAACGAAGATATAGGGAAAGTAGATATAAAAGATAAAATAACTGAGGTCGTAGTTTATGGTGGCAAGGAAGATATTATTTTAAAGGAATTAAAGAAAAC
>RZYW01000043.1 GCA_009930175.1 Clostridia bacterium | reverse complement strand
TCCTGTTGCGGTAACTATACCTATACCTTTACCAGAAGTAATAAGAGTCCCCGAAAAAAGCATGTTATTCCTGTCCCCAATAACTACTTCATTCTCAATAATTACTGAAGTTTTTTCAGAATCCATAGATTCACCAGTTAAGGCTGATTCTTCAGCTCTTAAATTATTACTCTTTAAAATCCTCATATCTGCAGGAACTTTATCCCCGGCTTTAATTTCAACAATGTCTCCAGGAACAAGATCTTCCGCATTAATTTTACTCAAATTACCATCACGAATTACCTTCGCTTCAAGGGATAGCATTTTTCTTATGCCATTAATAGCCTCTTCCGCTTTTCCTTCTTGTATAAAACCAATAACGGCGTTAATAATAACCACAGCAAAAATAACTGCAGCATCAATAACATGATCAAGTAAAGCAGTAATAACTGCCGCAGCCATTAGCAAATAAATTAGCACATTGTTAAAATTTGAAAGGAATACTAGAATAGGATTCTTTTTCTCTGGTTCTGGCAACTTATTCTTCCCATATTTATTTAGTCTTTTATTTGTTTCCTCTATGGTGAGTCCTTTTTCCACTGATGAATTAAACTTTTCAACAACCTCTTCACTGGAAATTCTGTAGTAATCATTAATGATAACCATCTCCTCTAACCATGAAGCATTTTTTCTAGTTCCACTTTGCTTTTTCTCGCAACCAGAACATAAATAATATCTCCAAGCAAAATTTTTGTTTGTCCTGTTGGGGTTATTAATTCCCCATTTCGAATAATCGCATTAATTAAAACATCCCTGGGAAAATCAATTTCTTCAAGACATTTATTTAAAAATGTAACTTCCTCATTAACTTCAAATTCAATTATTTCTGCATTTGCTTTTCCAATAGCTACCAGTTCAATGGAATAGGGTGATTCAACTTTTTTAGGTCCTGTTAGTTTTAACTTCTCTGCAACAAGGGAAACTGTTGATCCCTGAACAAGTGCTGAAATAAGTACTACGAAGAATACTACATTAAAAAATAACTGACTGTTTTCCATCCCATTAATCATTGGAAAAGTAGCTAATACAATTGGGACCGCTCCTTTAAGACCCGCCCAGGAAAGAAAAATCTTTTCTTTATTACTAAAATTACAGTTAATCATCGAAACAAAAACTGCAACAGGACGAGCAATAAATATTAATATAAATGCCAGTGCTAATCCTTTAAATACAATATCCCAGGTAAAAAGCTCACTTGGGAAAACAAAAAGACCTAAAATAACAAACATCCATATTTGCATCATCCATGCAAAACCCTCATTAAATTTAAAGATTGAATGACGATATGTAAGTTCTCTATTCCCAATTACAAGGGCTGATATGTATACCGCCAACAAGCCACTTCCCATTAATAAGTCTGTCAGACTGTATGTTAATAGAGCAAAAGAGAGGGCAAAAACCGGATATAGACCACTAGATTCCAAATTTATATAATTTATTGAATATGATGCTGCTTTGCCCAAAAAGAATCCAAGGAAAGCTCCTAGTCCCATTTGCCAAAAAAATGACAGAATTAAAAAGAATAAATTCGAATTATCCATTGTTAAAAGATTAATCATAGAAATTGTAAGGAACATTGCCATGGGATCGTTAGACCCTGACTCTACTTCAAGAGTACTGGCCATCTTTGTTTGAATATTTTTACCTTTCAAAACAGCAAATACAGCTGCCGCATCTGTTGAACCAACAATTGCCCCAAAAAGAAAACCTTCAATAATAGAAACTTTTAAAATAATAACAGCTCCTAGTCCAACAATTATACTGGTAATTAGAACTCCTAAAGTTGCCAGGACAATTGAAGGCTTAATAACATTTTTCACTGTATGCTTATTTGTTAATAAACCACCATCAAATACAATTATAATTAAAGCCAGGATTCCAACACCCTGAGCTATTCTTGCATTATCAAAATAAATTAACCCTATACCATCGCTACCTGCAATCATTCCAACCAGGATAAATAAAACAAGAGCCGGAACGCCAAATTTGCTGGAAAACTTTGTTGTTATGACCCCAGATATTAATAATAATGATCCTAATAAAATATAGTGAGTGCTATTAATAATAATACTTCCTGTCATTTAATCCCCCCTCTTGTATAGTCTTACCATTATCGCACCAAAAAGAAACCCTCCAATATGAGCCCACCATGCAACTCCCCCAGCAACTTGAGTTAAACCAAGTTCAGAAACACCAAGAAAAACCTGAAGGAAAAACCATAAACCAATAAATACAAAAGCAGGAATATGAAAGAAAAGAGGAATCCAGACTATTGGAACAAGAGTTACAATTCTTGCCAGAGGAAACATTAGTACATAAGCTCCCATTACTCCTGCAATAGCTCCAGATGCTCCAATTACAGGTATTTCTGAATTCATATTTACAAAATAGTGAACTCCCGATGCGGCAAAACCACTTAAAAGGTAAAAGAAAAGGAAATTTAATTTTCCGATTTTGTCTTCTACATTGTCTCCAAATAACCAAAGGGACCACATATTCCCAAGTAAATGGGCCCAGCTGCCGTGAAGAAACATACAGGCAAAAATACTGGCTGCAACATTCCCTAAAATAGAAAAATTCCCATCATTAATTATTGAATGAAGCTCAGCAGGAATAAAGCCATAGCTAATTAGCAAGGCTTCCATTTCTTCGTAAGGCAAGGACATTTGGAAAATAAATATTCCAATACTGGCTATAATAATAAACCAGGTCATATAAGGTTTTGTTTTATAAGGATTATCATCTCTAATTGGTATCATAATAGTTATATTATACCAATAAATTTTAAATTAAAAAAACATCTCCATAACTAATCTCTGGAGATGTTTAATGCTTTTCTTATTCAACTGTTACTGATTTTGCTAAATTTCTTGGCTGGTCTACGTTGGTTCCCTTAGCAACGGCAGTATAATATGCAATTAACTGAAGAGGAATTGCAGTAATGACCGGAGTAAGAAGATCTGGCATTTCAGGAATATACAAAACTTTCTCTGCATATTTCTTCGAAGTTTCATCATTTCCCTGAGCAATAATAATAACTTTAGCTCCACGAGCCTTTACTTCCTGAACATTTGACAATGTTTTATCAGAAATATTTTTTTGAGTATTTATAGTTATCACATGAGTATCTTCAGTTATTAAAGCAAGAGTTCCATGCTTTAATTCTCCTGCTGCATATGCCTCAGCATGTACATAGGAAATTTCTTTTAATTTAAGAACCCCTTCAAGAGCTGCTGCCCAGTCGAGACCCCGTCCCAGATAAAAAGCGTCAGTTTCATTTTTTAAATCTTCAGCAATTCTTTTGTACATCTGGTTTTCTAAAACCTGGACTGCATTTGTAGGAATATTTCTAAGTCCTTCAACAAGGGGATAGATTTCTTCTTCCTTCATTGTTCCTTTAACTTCAGCAAAATATATAGCTAAAAGATATTCTGTAATAAGCATTGTTGTATATGCTTTAGTTGAAGCAACTGATATTTCCGGACCAGCCCAAATATAAGCAACATAGTCTGATTCTCTGGCAATGGAACTGCCTACTACATTGGTTATTGCTAAAACCTTTGCTCCTGCTTCTTTGGAATACCTTAAAGCTGCCAAAGTATCTGCTGTTTCTCCCGACTGGCTAACAACAATAACAAGAGTATTTTTATCAACTAAAGGATCCCTGTACCTGTATTCTGAGGCAATATCAACCTCCACAGGGATTTTTAATAATTTTTCAAAAACTGTCTTTCCAACTAAACCTGCGTGATAAGCAGTACCACAAGCAACAATAAAGATTTTTTTCCAGGCTTTTATATCTTCCTCGGGAATCTTTAATTCACTAAAATCTACACTCTTTTCTTTTAATCTTCCTCTAAGAGTGTTTTTAAATACTTCCGGCTGTTCGTTAATCTCTTTTAACATGAAATGCTCATAGCCACCTTTTTCTGCAGCTTCAGAGTTCCAGGTTATTTCCTGAAGTTTTTTTTCTATTAAATTGCCTTTTGAATCCTTAACTACTACTTTATCTCTTGTAATTACTGCAAATTCTCCATCTTCCAGAATATAACAATTTTTTGTATATCTTAAGATTGCAGGAATATCTGATGCTATAAAATTCTCCCCTGAACCTAATCCTACAACTAAAGGGCTGTCTTTACGGGCACATAAAATTTTGTCTGGCTCTGCTGCAGCTACTGCACATACTGCGTAGGAACCATTTAGTCTTTCTACTGTTTTTAGAAACGCTTCTTCAAAGTTTCCATCCATATACTTCTTAATTAAATGAACAATAACCTCAGTATCTGTTTCTGAATAGAATTTATAGCCCTCAGCAACAAGTTCTTCCTTTATATCCATGTAATTTTCAATTATCCCATTGTGAACTACTGCAACTTTACAGTCATTACTTAAATGAGGATGAGAATTTTCATCTGATGGCTTTCCATGGGTTGCCCATCTTGTATGACCAATACCAACAGTACCCCTTGGATTTTCTTTCAATAATCTGCTTTCCAGAATATCTACTTTTCCCTCAGCTTTAATAAGCTGAAGCCTGTTTTCATTTATTGTTACTATTCCAGCAGAGTCGTAACCTCTGTATTCTAACTTTCTTAATCCATCTAACAATATATGAGGTGCTTGCTTTTCACCAATGTAACCAACTATTCCACACATATAAGTGCCTCCCTGTTTTTTAGCACAACTGTTTTAGGACAGGCTTTGTCACTGAAATTACTTTCAGTTTTTAACCTTCCCTTTCGGTTAAACAGAAACCGGGAAGCATCCGCCGAAAACTTCGATTAACTTCCTCCTCGTCAGCCCTGTGGGCTCTGGCGCTATAGTATCTTTCTTGTGCTTTTCATATTTTAATTGAAGTTAATCTCTGTTTCTGTAAATGTTTTTATCTTTATATACATTGTTTGAAGGCATCAAAATTGCAGCAATAATGTATATTAAAATCCCACTTCCTCCTGCAAGAGTAAAAATTACAAATAATAATCTGATTGCAGTTCCGGATACTCCAAAAAACTCCCCAATTCCTCCACAAACACCAAAAATCATTTTATCTGTATTTGATTTGTACAACTCTTTCATCTTCTCACCTCCCTTCAAAAAAGTTATTTCTTACTACTTCAAATAAATTACCCCTCTGTCCAGATCAAGAGTTATCATATCTCCTTCTCTTAAACAAGAAACTGCATCCTTAGCACCAATAAGGGCCGGCTTCTTCATAGAGTAGGCAGCAATTGCTGTATGACTTGTAAGTCCTCCCATTTCTGTTACAAAAGCCTTTGCATTTTTCATTAAGGGAACATAATCTTTGTCAGTACTGTAACTAACAAGTATATCCTCTGCTTCTATTCCACCGGCAGCTGCCGGGTCTCTTACTAATCTTACTCTTCCTGAAATAGTACCTTCACCAAGACCAGAGCCGCTAACAATAACTTTTCCTACAACTTCAACTTTAATAAGGTTAGTGGTACCTTGAACTTTTACTGGAACTCCAGCAGTAATAATAACAAGATCTCCATTGCTAATAAGACCTTCCATTAATGATGTATTAACCGCGCTTCTTATCATTTCATCTGTTCCGTCATTTTGTGAAGTTATTACAGACTCTACTCCCCAGACGAGTTTTAGCTTTTTATATACTCTTTCACTTGGGGTTGCGGCTATAATTTTTGATTGAGGACGATATTTTGAAACCATTTTAGCCGTGGAACCTGATGTTGTTGAAGTAATTATCGCTTTGGCTTCTAAATTTCGGGATAATCTGCAAGCTGCACTTGCAATAGAATCAGGAATAGTGTTTTTAAGTGGAGTAAAGTTTTCGTTTTTCTCAAAAAAACCCATTTCTTTTTCTGTTTTCTTAGCAATACGATCCATCATAACTACAGAAAGGAGAGGATATTTTCCTGCTGCCGTTTCTCCAGAAAGCATTATTGCATCTGTACCATCAAGAATTGCATTAGCTACATCGGAAGCTTCTGCTCTTGTAGGACGTGGATTTCGCATCATTGAATCCAGCATTTGAGTTGCTGTAATAACAGGTTTCCCAATTATATTCGCTTGTTTAATAATCTTTTTTTGAACTACAGGCACTTCTTCTGGAGGTATTTCTACACCCAGGTCTCCCCGGGCGACCATTACACCATCAGCAAGAACTAGAATTTCTTCTATATTCTCCACACCTTCAGCATTTTCTATTTTAGCAATTATGTCCATATCTGAATTTTCCCGCTCAATAATTTTGCGGATTTCTAAAACATCCTTACCACTTCTTACAAAACTTGCTGCTACATAATCTAACTTATGACGAATACCAAATTCCAAATCAGCAATATCTTTATCAATAAGAGATGGAAGGCTTAACTTTTTATTTGGAAGGTTTACTCCTTTATTATTTGAAATTTCCCCACCAGTAATAACATTTGTGTAAATATCATTTTTCTCTATTTTAGTGACCATAAGCTCAATAAGCCCATCATCAATTAGTATTCGGTCACCAGGTTTCAAATCCGTACAAATATAGTCATAGGTAACTGAAAACTTTCTTTCATCTCCCAAAAGATCATCAGGAGTTACTATTACTTCACTACCCTGAACTAAAAAAGCTTTTTGATCTTTGAATTTTCCAGTTCGAATTTCTGGACCCATAGTGTCCATCATAATTGCAATTTCTCTGCCTGCACCTTTTTCTGCTTCCCGGATATTTTGAATAATTTCATAATGAGATTCGTGAGTACCATGAGAAAAATTAAGACGGGCAACATCTACTCCGCTTTTTATTAAATCTGTTAACACTAAAACACTGCTGCTTGCAGGACCAATTGTTGCAACAATTTTTGTCTTACGCATTTTCTCACCCCTAATTATAAGTTTAGTACTTCCGCCATCTCATAAAGCAAATCATCCAGCATTTTTTTGTTTTCACTTGTTTCTTTAAAAGGAACAAGGACCTTTTGATTTCCCTGAACTCCAATCATATTTCCATGGTTACTTTTCAGCAATTCCTCAACTGCCCAGTAACCTAATTTACTTGCAAGAATTTTATCAAAGGAGCTGGGATTACCCCCTCTTTGGATATGACCAAGAACTATTCTGTTTACATCCATCCCAAGATGTTGTTCAAGTTTTTCTGAAAAAACATCTGATTTTTCAACACCTTCGGAAAGAACTATAATTCCGTGGGCTTTCCCTCTGTTAAATCCATTTTTTATCTTTTTTGCTGTTTCTTGGTAGGAAAAATCTCTTTCTGGAATTAAAATATCTTCAGCCCCACCAGCAATACCAGCCGTTAAAGCAATCCACCCTGAGTTCCTGCCCATACATTCCACTACAAAGGTTCTTTCGTGGCTGGAAGCAGTGTCTCTAATTTTATTTAAAGCACTCACAACTGTATCAACTGCAGTATCAAAACCAATTGTATATTCCGTTCCATACACGTCATTATCTATAGTTCCTGGAATGCCAATTACTTTAACACCAAGCTTTTGAATTTCCCAGGCACCACGGAAGGAACCATCTCCACCAATAACTACTAATGCATCTATTTCATTTTTATCTAAAATGAAACTTGCATATTTCTGCCCTTCTTTTGTTTTAAAAGATTCACATCTGGCAGTTTTAAGTATTGTTCCGCCTCTTTGAATAATATCGGACACACTGGTCATGTTCATTTCATAGAAAGAATTATCAATAAGTCCCTGATATCCTCTTTCAAATCCCAAAACCTTTATATTATTATACATTGCTGTTCTTACAACACTACGGATAGCCGCATTCATTCCCGGGGCATCTCCCCCGCTGGTTAAAAGGGCAATTTTTCTAATCATTTATCTATCCTCGCTATTCTCCGGACTTGATAACACCGTGCTTTGTATATAATTCAACATTACCTCTGATTTTCATTGCTGAGGTTTGTTCTGTAAACTGAGCAATCAAAATTTCATTTTTATCAATTTTTTCAGTGTGGTGAAGCTTAGTATCTCTGCCCCTGGTTATTCCACTTATATTTACTCCGTTTTCTAATGCTTTAATCACAATATAATCATTACCATTATTCTCCATAATATTTAGCCTCCTTCTGATATTTCTCTTCCAGAACCTTGGCAACAACATCTGGAACCAGTGTTGTAATATCCCCACCCAGACAGGCAACCTTTTTGATTATGGATGAGCTGATAAATGAGTACTTGGCATCTGTCATCAAAAAAACGGTTTCAAGATCGGGATTTAAGGTTTTGTTCATTGCAGCCATCTGCATTTCATATTCAAAGTCGGATATCGCTCTTAGTCCTCTTATCATCGCAGTAGCTTTTTTCTCTTCCGAATAATCTGCCACCAGCCCAGAGAAAATATCAATTTCTACTTTAGGCTCATCTTTAAAGCATTCGTGAAGCAAACTTACTCTCTCTCTAGCGGTAAAAATAGTCGCTTTGTAATTGTCATTGGCAACAGCAATTATTACTTTATCAAAAATTTTAACTGCTCTTCTCACAATATGAATATGCCCGTTTGTCACAGGATCAAAAGTACCTGGATAAATTGCAATCTTCTCAAACAAAACATGACCCCCAATATTTTATTCTTTTTTACAGTCAAGAATATTTCTGTACTTTATCAGCTCTTTTATTAAACCTGACTCAGTATTAACCCAGTTTTCTCTGGGAAGTATCATTTCTTTTTTTAAATCAGGGAATCTTAAAATAACCTGGGTGTCCCCTTTATAGCTTAGGAACAAACTTTGAAGCTCTGTAAAAATTTTATTATCTGCAGGTTTTTCTTTAAATTCCAATATCAATATATCATCTTTTTCCTTAATTAGCTCGGAAATTTTTTCTGCAAAAAACTTCACACCATCTTCCTGAAGCTGAAGACTTCCGTCTATCATTACATATCGGTCAGTACCAACTAAATCATAATATTTTTCTAAAGTACTAGGGAAAACAAGCACATCAATTTCGCCAGATAAATCTTCCAGGGTACAGTATGCCATAGTTTGCCCCTTTTTGGTAGGCTTTCTTTCTGCTTTTGTGATAATACCCGCAATCCTTGTTCTCGTTCTGTCTTTCAAATTTGGCAGGTCAGATATTTGATATTTAACTCGTTTTTTTATGGTCCCTTTATATTCATCCAGTGGATGACCACTTACATAAAATCCTAAATATTCTTTTTCCAAAGCCAGTTTTTCTTTATCACTAAAATCTTCTGTATCCGGAGATTCAATTACCACATCTTTTATGTCAAAACCCGCATCTTCACCAATTTCAAAAAGAGAAACCTGAGATGAATTTAAGTCTTTTTGGATACTCTGCCCATGACAGTAGCAAGGATCAAGCATTTGCAAGAGCTGGGCTCTGTTAGAGTTTATGCTTCCAAAGGCTCCAGCTTTAATAAGGCTTTCAATAGTTCTGCGATTAACCACAGATAGATCTACCCTGGTAGCAAAGTCTTGGATGGAAGTAAATGTACCCCCCTCTTTTCTTGCCCTGTGTATTGCTTCAATTGCATTCTTACCCACATTCTTTACTGCAACTAACCCAAAGACAATTTGATTTCCTACTGCCTCAAAGGTTTCTCCACTTTGATTTATATCTGGTGGAAGTACTTTTATACCCATTCTTGTTGCTTCATTAATATAGAAATTTACTTTTTCCTGGGAATCCATAATGCTTGAGAGTAAAGCAGCCATGTATTCATGAGGATAATGGGTTTTTAAGTATGCTGTTTGAAAAGAAATCAAAGCATAGGCTGCACTATGACTCTTGTTAAAACCATAGCCTGCAAAATATTCAATAAGCTCAAAAACTTTCCTTGAAATATCTTCAGATATATTTTTTTTCTTTGCACCTTCTGTAAACTGCTTTTTAAGTCCTTCAATTATTTCTTTTTTCTTTTTACCCATGGCTCTTCTTAAAAGATCCGCTTCACCAAGGGAAAATCCTGCCATTTCACTGGCTATTCTCATAACCTGTTCCTGATAAATAATAACACCATAAGTATTATTCAGTACTGGTTCAAGGACCGGATGCAGGTATTCAACTCTTTTTTCTTTATGTTTTCTTTTAATGAAGTCTTCAACCATGCCGCTTCCCAATGGCCCGGGACGGTAAAGAGCTACAAGGGCAATTATGTCCTCAAAGTGCTCTGGTTGTAAATCTTTTATTATTGCCCTCAGCCCAGAACTTTCAAGCTGGAATATTCCAAGAGTTTCTCCCCTGGACAATAATTGGTAAGTTGCTTCATCTTCAAGATCTACTTTTGAGAAGTCTATATCAATATTTCTGTTTTTCTTAATCATTTCAACTGCTTTGTTTATTACTGTTAAAGTACGAAGACCCAGAAAATCCATTTTCAAAAGGCCAATTTCTTCTACATTTTCCTTGGCAAACTGGGTTGTCACAAAGCCGTCGGAGGTAGTTTGAAGGGGAAGATACGTATCTAAAGATTCCTTTGATATTACTACACCAGCTGCGTGAGTACCAGCATGGCGAGGCATTCCTTCAAGCTCCATTGCCATTTTAATCATTTCTTTTATTTGAGGATCTGCGTCCATTTCTTTTTTAATTTCAGGATTAAGTTCAATAGCTCTTGATAAAGTAATTCCTAATTCTGTAGGAACCATTTTTGCAATCCGGTCTACAATCTGTAATGGAATATTTAATACTCTTCCCACATCTCGTATAGCGCCTCTTGCTGCCATAGTTCCAAAAGTTATAATTTGAGATACTTTATCTGCACCGTACTTTTTTAATACATAATCAATTACTTCTCCTCTTCTTTCATAGCAAAAGTCAATATCAATATCCGGCATGGATACTCTTTCTGGATTTAAAAATCTTTCGAAGAGCAAATCATATTTTAGGGGATCAATATCTGTAATGCCAAGAAGATAAGAAACAATACTGCCCGCAGCACTTCCTCTGCCAGGTCCTACGTAAATGCCACTCTTTTTTGAGTAATTTATGAAGTCCCAAACAATTAGGAAATATTCAATATAGCCCATTTTTTTAAGCATATCCGACTCAAATTTAAGTCTTTCCAAAACTTCAGCGGTTGGGTTAGGATACCTTTCTTTTAAACCCTCTGCACATAAATATTCAAAATAAGAATCTGTATTGTATCCTTCAGGAACCTGAAAATCAGGCATATGAATTTCACTAAAATCAAAATCTATATTACAGGCATCTGCAATTTTCAAGGTGTTTTCCAAAGCTTCTGGATAGTCACCCAAAGCAAGTTTCATTTCTTCATAGGATTTTAAATAAAAGTCATCCGTTGGAAATTTCATTCTATCTTCGTCGCTCAATATTTTCCCTGTTTGAAGACAAAGTAAAATATCATGCATTTTTGAGTGTTCTTTTTTTACATAGTGAATGTCATTAGCCGCTACAAGGGGTATTGATGCCTGGGCCGCCACTTCAGCCAGTTCCATATTTAACTTTCTTTGTTCTGCTATTCCCTGGTTTTGAAGTTCTATATAAAAATTGTCTTCCCCAAAAACACCTTTATACCAAAGTGCTCTTTCTATAGCTTTATCTTTTTCCCCTCTCATTAAGTGACGGGGAATTTCACCACCCATGCAGGCACTTGTAGCAATTAAACCTTCATGATATTGTTCGATTAATTCAGTATCAATTCTTGGTTTGTAATAGAAACCCTCC
>RZYW01000134.1 GCA_009930175.1 Clostridia bacterium | reverse complement strand
AGGCTGGCTTTTCTTTATTCTATAGTAACCTCTCCATTTTCATGCTTTATAGTTATTTCATAGTCTGCATAATCCTTTAATTCATCATGTGACACCATAAACACTTGGTTTAGATCAAGAGTATCCATTGCAAATTTTATTAAATTCATTACTTTTATCTTATTTCGTGAATCTAAGTTTGAAAATACTTCGTCTAATATTAGAAAATCTATTGATGCTCCTTTTTCTTTTATCATTTTTAGTAATGCAAGCCTTACAGCAAGTGAAATTAGAGCCCTGCCACCACTACTTTCCTGCCACCATTCTACACCAGAGTCTTTGCTTACTATTGAGATATTTTCATCTAACTTTTTACCTCTTATACTATTGCATACTTTACAAAAAGTGTCTCCTTTGTTAAACCTTGTGCCATCTGTAGGACAATAATCCTCTAAACTTTTCAACTCAGAATACCCACTCACTATAACCCCCATGTCAACATATTCTAAAAATTCATTTATGTATAATTCAAATGTTGACAGCACATCTTGTAGTAAAAGATGTGGTAATCCTTTTGGTGCAACTAATTTTGATGCAGTTAAGTACTCATTTAGCTTATTATTTACTTCAATTAAGTGCTCATCATGCTCTTTTAGTGTGTTTAGTTTTAACTCATAGTCTAAAAGTATAGCTGATATCTTTTCTATGTTTGTTTTTAAAGAAGAAATTGAATTAATTAGGGATTCTACCCTTTCTGCATTCAGTGCAGACTCCACAAACTTTATTCTTTCTTGAATATCTTTAAGTTCTGACACAATCTTAACTAAAGATTCATCTTTTGATTTTAAATCATCTAATTTTTCTTCTAATGAAGCTATAAAATTAGAAGTTTCATTTAATTTTGATGAAAGTAAACTTGCTTGCTTTCTTTGTTCTTTTACAGAAGAATAATTTTCTTGTAATGTATGTATAACTGAGGTAAATTCTTTTTCTTTTTCTTTACAGCACTCATAAAATGAGTTTAATCCATTTTTATGTGGGCATTCCAGCTTAAGTATTGGGCAGAGCCCATTATTATCCTCATAAACAGAGATAGATCCTTTTAAATCATTTAAATTAGCCTCTTTTGTTGTTATTTTAGCATCTAAATTCTTTATTTTATAGTCATATCCAGGTAAAGTTAAGTACTTTTTAAGCTCAGATTTAAGTTCTTTTTGTTTTACTTTTAATTCTTTATGATTTTTTTCGTTTAAATTTATTGTGTCTTTTATCGTTTCAAGACGAGACATTTCTCCTGATAAGTAAGAAGATCTGCTTAAAAGAGCCTTGTATTCATTTAAAACTTCGTCAGAATAAGCCTTTGTTGTATTATATTCTTGTTCTTTTGTGTATAATTCATACTTTAAACTATCTAATTTAGACTCATAAAAATCTTTGTCTATTTCCTTTAATAGACCATCAATTCGTTCAAAAGCCTGTGTTATTTCTTTCTTTTCTTCTGAAACAAGCCTTACTTTTTCTTGTATATACTCTCTAGCTTCATCCCAATTTACGTTAGAATCACAGAAATAATATAGTAAAAAGTCCTTTTGTTCCCTTGGTTTTAAGGATAAAAATCCATAAATTGAGTCTGAAAAAGCACCAGATGTACACTCAAAAAGACGTAAATCTACTCCTAAAAGAGCCTCACTTGCTGCTTTTAATTGAGAAACTAGCACTGTTTCCCCATCAACTTTAGCACCAGAATTACTAAAAAATAAAGAATGTCCATTTATAGTAAGCTCAGAAAACATATCAGATTCGCCTTCTGTTACTACATCTGAAGCTGACCCTTTAAACATTGCAAACCTAATGGCCTCTAAAAATGATGTTTTTCCAGTACGATTACTGCTTGAATAATCACCATCCCTAATACCTTTAATAGAGTAAATACCTTTAGAAAAAGGAGTGGTGTGCATACCTTTTAAGCACTTAAAATTGTATAAAGATAAGGATTCAAGCATATACACCAGCCTCCAAAAGAATCTTTTTAACATTAAACTCATTAACATTATATTTTGTACAATATAATGACACAAGAGAGTCTTTATTAACCCCTTTAGTTAAAGGTTTTATTTTTTTCTTAATAACTATAGATTTTATGTTATTACTAGACAAATTTTCATTATTATCATTTTCTGAAACTATCACTCTATACACAGTGTTTTCTTCAGAAGTAACATCATCAAACGAATAAACAGTTTTTGTTTTAATATGTGGTATTTCTATTTTTTCAATATTTTCATCATCTACCTTAACTATAAACCTCTGATCTGTAACGTCTGACCAGTTACTAGGGCAGATATTTCCTGGAAAAAGTATTGGTATTTTGTTGTATTCAACAAAAGATGGAGCATGTATATGCCCCAAAATAACTAATCTGGGTACATCATTAAACTCAATAATGTCATCACCATTGTACTTGTATCCATCATTTACCCTAACTCCATGAATCCCTAAATGACCAGCCACTAACTTTCCATTAGACGTAACC
>RZYW01000007.1 GCA_009930175.1 Clostridia bacterium | reverse complement strand
TCTTTCTTTTCGTTTCTTCACAGCTGTTTAATTTTCAATGTGCCTTGTCGCTTGCAATTTCTTGCTTCAGCAACGTTCTATATATTAGCAACTTTATTCGTTTCTGTCAACATCATTTTAAAATTATTTTTTATTTTTTCCGGGAATACTTTTTTACCCTGAATAATCTTCAATTAAACATAAATTAAAATAATTTTTTAAAAAACTTCCTGGCACTTTCAAAAAGCGCCAGGAAGTAATAGTTTACCTCTAATTGACTTTAAGCTGGAGATAATCTTTTTTACCTTTTTTTACCATCGCAGTTCCATTTGAAAAATATTTTTCTTCTAATATAAAGTTAAAATCTTTTATTTTTTCATCATTTAAAGATAATCCATTTTGTTCAACAAGTCTTCTGCCTTCAGACTTACTTTTAATAAAACCAACTTCAACAAGAGTGTCTAAAAAATTTATTCCTTCTTTTAAGTCTGTTGAAGAAACATTTGCACTTGGAACATTGTCCAGGCTTCCACCTCCACCAAATAATGCTTCGGCGGCCCCCTTAGCTTTTTCTGCTTCATCTTCTCCATGTATCATTTTTGTTACTTCATATGCTAATACTTTCTTTGCTTCGTTGATTTCTGCTCCTTCCATAGCTCCAAGTCTGTTTACTTCTTCCATAGGAAGGAAAGTTAACAGAGAAAGGCAATTTTTTACATCTGCATCATCAACATTTCTCCAGTATTGGTAAAAATCGTATGGTGAGGTTTTTTCTGGATCCAGCCACAAAGCTCCTTGCTCAGTCTTGCCCATTTTTTTCCCTTCACTTGTTACAAGAAGTTTAAATGTCAATCCAAAAGCATCCCCCTGATCAACTTTTCTTACCAATTCAACTCCGCCAAGAATATTTGACCATTGATCATTTCCACCAAGCTGAAGTTTACATCCATGTTCCCTATACAACACAAGGAAATCATAAGATTGCATTATCATATAGTTAAACTCAAGAAAAGAAAGACCTTTCTCCATTCTGCTTTTAAAACATTCAAAGCTTAGCATTCTGTTTACAGAAAAATGCCTGCCAATATCTCTTAAAAAATCAATGTAATTTAATTTTGTTAGCCACTCACCATTATTAACCATGATAGCCTGGCCTTCTGAGAAATCAATAAATTTAGAGAATTGTTTTTTGAAAGCATTTAAGTTTGTATTTATCTGTTCCATCGTCAACATTTTACGCATATCTGTCTTCCCTGATGGATCTCCTACCATTGCAGTTCCACCACCAAGAAGAGCTATTGGTCTGTGACCAGCCTGCTGCATATGCATCATTACCATAACCTGAATGAAATGACCTACGTGAAGACTATCGGCTGTTGGATCAAATCCTATATAAAAAGTAACTTTTTCTTTTCCTAAAAGTTCCCTGATTTCTTCTTCATGTGTAGCTTGCTCAATAAAACCTCTTTCTTTTAGAACATCAAATACATTATTCATTTTTTTCCTCCTGAGTAAAATTGTAAACTTTCTTATCATAGTATATTAGCAAATATTTAATTTTAAAACAAACCCTCTTAAAAAGTTTTAGGCAAAATAAAAATATGATATAATGCTTTTGTTTATAACAAGGAGGAACTGTTAAATATGAAAGATGATAAATCTGCAAGAGAAATTCTTACAAAACCATATAAAAAGAAAATGACACCAAAAGATATGTTAAAAAAAGCTCTTATAATTATTTTAATTCTTGGTGGCGTGATGGTCGTCGGAGTAACGGCCTATGTTTTGAGCATCTTAAGGGATATGCCAGAAATTGAAGAAACTATTTTGCAAAATTATGCTATCTCATCAGAAATATATGATCAAGATGGTAATCTGGTCGCTTCTCTTCATGGAGTAGAAAACAGAATGCCTGTTGAACTTGAAGAAATTTCCGATGAAGCTAAAGCAACTATTCTTTCAGTAGAAGACAAAAGATTTTACAATCACATTGGTATTGATCCAATCCGACTCATGGGAGCCGTAGTAGCAAACGTTAAGGATGGATTTGGTGCTCAAGGTGGAAGTACTTTAACTCAGCAACTTGCAAAAATATCTTTTTTTGATCCAACAGATATTTCCATAAAAAGAAAAGCTCAAGAAGCTATCGTTTCTTTAAAAATGGAACGAGCTTATGAAAAAGATGAAATATTAGAAATGTACTTAAATAAAATATATTTTGGTAAAGGAGCTTACGGAATTGAAGCTGCAGCAAAAACTTTCTTCAATGTAAGTGCCAGTGAACTTGATTACCATCAAAGTGCTGTTCTTGCAGGAGTAATTCAAAATCCTTGGGCAAACTCTCCAACTAATCACCCTGTTAATTCAGGTAAAAGATACAAAACAGTTTTAATGTTAATGGAAAACAATAATGTAATAAGTAAAGATGAGCGGGAAAAGCTCCTTGAAGATTTTGAGGAATTTGGTTTTCAACTTGATTTATCTTTTACAGGAGATTCTGAAACCAGAAAATATTCTTCATTCCTTGATAATGTTTTTGAAGAAGCAATAAATGTTTTAGATATTAGAGATCAAGAAGCACTCATTTATTCTGGTGGTTATAAAATTTATACCAGTCTTGATACTAAGATTCAAAATAAAATGGAAGAAGTTTATGCTGATGATACTAAGTTTCCAAAGGGAAAAGGAGACAAGGTTATTCAATCAGCAATGATTGTTATAGATCCTAAAACAGGAGAAATTAAGGGCCTTGTTGGTGGCAGAAACCAAGAGACTGCCAGAGGATTCAACAGAGCTACCCAAGCCTTAAGACAACCCGGGTCTGCATTTAAACCGATTGCAGTATTTGGAGCAGCTCTTGAAATGGGTTATACACCGGCAAGTGTTTTTGATGATTATCCTAAAGCATATCCTAATTATGTTAATAATGAAGAAAAAAGCATTGTTTTCAAAAATATTGATAACCGTTTCCGTGGGTTAATTTCAATGAGAAAAGTTCTAACAGATTCAATAAATGTTTGTTCAGTTAAGGCTCTTGAAGAAATAGGAGTCGAAAATGGATTTATGTTTGCTCAGGACCTTGGGATTACTTCCCTTGTAGGAACGGGACAAGTGAATGATAAAGGGTATTCTTTGGCTTTAGGTGGTCTTACTTATGGTGTGAGCCCTCTGGAATTAACTTCTGCATATTCTGCCTTTGCAAATGGTGGCATAAAAATGGACACTCACTCTATAAATAAAATTGAAAACTATTATGGAGAACTTCTCTATGAACATGCCCCAAAAGAATCAAAAGTAATGTCACCACAAACTGCATACTTAATGACAAGCATGCTTCAGTCAGCAGTAGCAGAGGGAACAGGAGTAAAAGCAAACTTTGGCAACTGGCCTATCGCAGGGAAAACAGGAACAACTTCTTTCAATGCTGACGTTTGGTTTGTAGGATATACTCCCGAACTTATCGGGGGCGTTTGGATGGGATATGATAAAGAAGAAACAATGTCATATGTTTATGGTGGTACACATGCCGCTCCAATCTGGAGAGAAGTCATGGAAGTAGCTCATGAAGGAAAGACACCAACAAACTTTAAAATGCCTGGTGGTATAGTTTCTCTTACAATTGATTCAAAATCCGGATTACTCCCAAGCGAACTTACACCTGCAGAATACAGAAGAACAGAGATTTTTAACGAGGAATTCGTACCAACTGAAGTATCAAAAGCATGGATTAGTATTCCTGGAGTTCCTCCCGGAGTCTTTCTTGTAAGAGAAGAGCCTTGGCAGGAAGCTGGTTTCGATGTTGTTCCTGAGGATGCTGTTCTTGAGGCACCTGCATATGTTAACCCTATTTATCAGGGTGAAAATGGGTTGCCTCTTCCTGGAGCACAGCTTCCCGAGTTTAAAATAAATGGTGAAGTAACAGGAACTGGATCTTTCAAAATTTCATGGAATTGGACTTCAGAAAAACCAGATGGATTAGTTTTCGATATTCACCGTTCAAATGATCCAGGTTTTATACCTAGTCCAAGCAGCAGAATTGAGAATATAAAAGGACTCTCCTATACAGATAATAAAATAAAAGAAAACGAAAAATATTATTATAAAATTATTGCATTTAATAACGACACCGGAACAAGAATTGCACTATCAAATACAATTTCAAATGTGGCATCAGCTTCTAATAACGAACCTAAGCCGCCAGCTACAGAAAATCAAGACAATACTACTAACGTTCCAACTCCCCAGCTATCTATTTCTCCTAAAAAAGAAGGAGATAAATATGTAATGCAATTAAAGTGGAGTCTATCAGAGAGTTCTGGTGGTGGTTATGAGTTCTTGATATTCAGAGGGACAGAACCAGGCTTCCCTGTTTCTTCTTCAAACCAGTTAAATTCTAACGAAAGAGTTACAGGATCTTCATATAGTGACAAAAATGTTAATAAAGGCACCACTTATTTTTATAAAGTTGTAACTCTCCAAACAGGAACCAACCGTTCATCCTCTCCCTCAAATGAAATAAGGGTAGGAATACCAGCAGAATAAAAAAAGGCCTTGGTTATGAATCTTATAACCAAGGCCTTTTACTATTATTATTTCTTATTTAATTTCAACTACAGTGACTCCATGTCCACCTTCTCGGGAGTCCCCTATTCTGCTTGTTTTTACAAAATGATGGCCTCTTAAAAATTCATTAAGTCCAGAGCGTAGAGCTCCGGTTCCTTTCCCATGAATTAAAGAAACAGAGTTTAAACCTGCAATTTTAGCATCGTCAAGATACTTATCTACCTCAGAAATTGCTTCTTCTACAGTCAGGCCTCTTAAATCTATTTCAGTTTTAATAGCCATAGTTTTCTCATCTTTAATTTTTGTGATACCTGTTCTTTCTTTCTTTTGATCTTTATTTTTTGGTATTGTCAGATCACTTTTCTTTAACTTCATTTTCATTATTCCCAATTGCACATAAGCTTCATCATCCATAACTTCAGACACAATTCCCTTTTGATTAAACTTAGGGACAAAGACTTCTGTTCCGGGGAGCAGGTTTTCAGTAGTTATTATTTCCTGTATTCTGCTTCCTTTTGTAATATTTTTATATAAAGCACCTTCTGTTTCTTCCAAATCTTTCCTAAAAGAATTCGCCGCAGCCATTGCTTTTTCTTTATCTTGCTGCAACAATTCTTTTATTTCTTTTATTTTTTCGTTCGCTTCAGTTTTAGCACTTCTTATAATTCTGTAGGCTTCTTCTTCTGCTTTTTTAATTATTTTCTCTTCTCGTTCAATAAGATTTTTCTTAAGCACTTCAGCTTCTAAAAGTTTTGCTTCTGCATGGGCAAGTTTTATTTTTGTTTCTTCAAGATTTCTTTCACCATAAAAGGCATCTTTTTCCAGTTTTTCAATTAGTCCAGAAACATCTTGGTCATCATCGCTAACCATACTCTTAGCATCATTAATTATCTCATAATTCAATCCAAGCCTTTTCGCTATTTCTAAAGCATAACTTTTTCCGGGAATACCCACCAAAAGTTTATAGGTAGGTCTTAAACTAACAGTATCAAACTCTACAGAAGCATTTTCTACTCTTTCTGTATTATATGCAAATATTTTTAAATCACTGTAGTGAGTAGTTGCAATAATTTTTGCTTTCTTTTTCATAAAAAATTTAATTATTGAAATCGCAAGATTCGCACCTTCAGAAGGATCTGTACCTGCACCTAGCTCATCCAGAAGCACTAGAGTTTTGTAATCAGTATTTTCAATTATATGGACAATATTTTTCATGTGAGAAGAAAATGTGCTTAATGATTGTTCAATACTTTGTTCATCACCAATATCACAATATACTTTATCAAAAATACCCATTTCAGCTTTGTCTGCCGGAAGATGCAATCCGCTTTGAGCCATCAACGCAAAAAGTCCCGCTGTTTTAATAGTTACGGTTTTCCCCCCTGTGTTTGGACCAGTAATGATTAAGGCATCGAAGTCATAACCAAGATCAAAGCTTATAGGCACAACCTCTTTTATGTCAATCAGAGGGTGTCTTCCTTTATTTACTTTCATCTTTTGATATGAATTTATTTCAGGTTCAACAGCTTCAAGTTCTGTACTTAAAAAACCTTTGGCCATAATAAAATCAATATTCGATAATATTCTTAAATTTTCTTTTAGGATTTCACCCTGAGCTCCAATTTTCCCTGAAATTTCCAGAAGTATTCTTGATATTTCTTCTTGCTCCTGCAGTTCCAGTTTTTTTAAATCATTATTGAACTCAACTACTGCTGCTGGCTCAATAAACAAAGTTGCTCCACTAGATGACTGATCATGTACTATGCCAGGAACATGCTGACGATACTCGATTTTAACGGGAACTACATATCTTCCCTGTCTGGAAGTTACAATAGATTCCTGAAGGTATTTGGATGAATTTGAGTTTCTTACAATACTATCTAGTTTGCTTTTGATTCTTTCATTAAGTGCTTTTTTCTTTCTTCTGATATTCCACAGGGTATCTGAAGCAGAATCTTTAATTTGATTTTCTTCATCTATTATTCCGTCAATTTCTTTTTCAAGATCTTTTAAAGGAACAATTCCTTCTCCTCTTTCTCTTAGCAAGGGTATTTCATATTGAAGTTTCCTGTTCAGAAAAACTACAATATTTTTTGCTGCATAAAGATTTTCCCGCACTTTACCAATTTCTTCTGGATTTAAAATACCACCTTTTTCTGCAAGGCCCAGTGAATCAAAGGTATCAACTATTCCTCCTAAAGGCATGGATCCATCATATCTTCTTACTAAAACAGCCTCACTGGTTTCTTTTTGCATTTTAATAATCAATTCCATATTCGTTTCAGGATAAAGTTTCTCAGCGATATCTTTACCTAGCTGGGAACCACATTTTTGTTTCAGTTTTTCTATTATTTTGTAATATTCAAGTTTTGTTAATGTACTTTTATTCATTACTATTCAACACCTCTGAATAAGTGCCCTGCAGTTAATCCCTCTGGAGAAAGTGCGGACATTTTTTCAATATTATCTTTTTTTATTTTTACATTTCCTCTTTTATTATATAAATCAATCTGTTCTTTATACATTTTTGTTTTTTGATAAATGTTATCTGGAGAATCTAATCTTCCTTCAATCCTGTAAACATCAATTTTGCTTTTAATTATTTTTTCCATGTCTCTGTAAAGAGACAGTTCCTTCACATTATATAAATACATCTTACAGTTATAATCAAAAGCAAGGGGCATATTAAAATTTTTCCTGTCTTTAAAGAAATGGCTGTCACTGCAGGATACTTCTGGTGACTTATTCTTTTTCAAACAATAACCTGATGATTCCAATACGCAATATTCAGTAGTTATTAATGGGAAATTACCTTGAATTAAGACTTCCTTTTCAATTTCACTATTATTTATGTTATTTATTTGATCTAATGATAGTTCTGGTGATAAAGTGATCCTTCGAACCCCTTCTCTTTCAAATAAATCAATTGCCCAGGAATTAAAGGTATTTAAAGTATATTCTCCATTGATTTCTGGTGAAATATTATCTAATAAAGATAAACCGGAGAGGTTAGCTACTGAAAAATTTTTACCTCCAGCTGAATAAATATTTTTTATTAAGTTTTTATAATAATCAAGCTGACCTTCTTTAATTATTCCAGGAATTATAAAATTAAGTTCACATTTGTTTTCACATAACTCAATAGCTTCTGAAATATCTTTTTCAGAAAGCTTTTTAAAGTTTCTTAATGTTTCAAGATAAAGATAAATTATATCTGCTCCACCTTCAATAGCGGCCTTTACCCCTTCTAAAGAACTTAAGGAAACTGAAAGTTTTTTTTCTTTTTTGTTATCTCTTTCTGTAAGAAGGGGCAGCTTTTTAATAAACTCATCATAATCTGGCAAGTTAACTCTATTAAATTCACTCAAGCTGGCTTCCTGAAGTTTTTCCGTAAAGTCTTTTCTTATATTATTCAATTCTCTTAAGGGAACAATAACTTCACCCTTAATATGGGCAGTGAGGCTTCTTATTTCATAAGGTGTATTACCAAGACGTGAGAATTGTTCTAATATTGTTTCTTCGGTTAAGGGTCTCTTTAAAGCTTTTTCTGCAGGAACTGTCCCCTGCCCTTCCACAATATTTCCTTTTTCATCAGTAATTTTATAGTTAATATTTTCTCCTTCTATAACTGTAACCATCACATCTATATATTGCTTATTTGTAACTCTTGAAGAAGAAAAGGTGTCCCTGGCTTTTTTTTGTAAAATACTATCTCTGGTTTTATACAAAAGCTCTCCCAAACGAAGCCTGCTTTTAAAAGGAATTTCAATTGTTTCACCCTTTTTACCAGAAATGGTTATTTCTCCAGCTTGTGGTCCATTATAGCTGTCAATAACAAAACCATCACCAATATTTAAATCCTCGATAAGTTTTATGTGAGCCTTGCCACCTTTAAAGGAAACAACCTTCCCTGCAGGAATCCCTGCATTGTTTGGCTTTTCCCAAGACATTCCATCTTGACTTAATTTTCCAAAATAATGGCCACTTCCGGCACCTCTGCTAAAGGCCTGGTCCAATTCTTTAATTGTGTTTGGGTCTACTGAAAAGTTACCTGGGTCTTCATAGTATGAATCAATTGTTTTACGATAATGATCTATAACTACCGCAACATATTCCGGCCGCTTCATTCTACCTTCAATTTTAATGGACCTAACACCTGATTTTACTATTTCAGGAATATATTCAATCATTCTGATATCTTTTGTACTAAGAAAATGTTTCCCTTTTTCCTTTAAAAAATCATATTCAAGACGACAGGGCTGAGCACATTTCCCTCTGTTTCCGCTTCTGCCACCAAGCATACTACTAAAATAGCAAATTCCAGAATAACTAATACATAAGGCACCATGTGCAAATATTTCCAGCTCTAGGTCTGTTGTTCTCTTAATAATTTTCACTTCTTCTAATGAAGTTTCCCTTGCTAAAACCACTCTTTTAAAACCATGTTTTTGAAGAAACTGAGCACCGGCTGAATTATTCACTGTCATTTGTGTGCTGCCATGAAGAACCATTTCTGGTAATAAATTCTTAGTTAAATTTATTACTCCCCAGTCCTGAACAATTAAAGCATCTATACCTGATTGAGCAGCTTTATATAAATATTCCGGGTATAATTCCAGCTCCTTGTCATTTAGAAGGGTATTAACTGTTAAATATACTTTAATCCCTCTTTTATGAGCTTCTTTGATAATATCTGGCAGAGAATCTAATTTAAAATTTTCTGCATAATGCCTTGCACTAAATTCCTCTGTACCAAGATAAACTGCATCGGCACCATTTTCTATTGCTGCCCTAAATGATAATTCACTACCTGCTGGAGCAAGCAATTCTATTTTATTCATATATTATTATTCCCCTTAATAAAAAATTAGAACGCCAGAATATCTGACGTTCTAATTATACACTATCCGTTAAATTAATTAATCTCTAAGTTTTGCCTTGTAATCTTCCTCAAGGCCATCTTTAATTTTATTAATTAATACATTTACATCTTCATCTGTTAAAGTTCTGTCTTCTGCCTGGAATTTAAGTGAAAAGGCTATACTTTTCTTTCCTTTTGGAATCTGACTTCCCTGATAAAGATCAAAAATCTCTACACTTTCAAGTAATTTACCACCATTATTTTCAATAGAAGCAATTAGTTCCCCTGCTCTAACAATGTCATCAACAAGAAGAGCAAGATCTCTGGTTATGCCTGGATATTTCGGAAGATACTTATAGTCTATTTTATTTTCACATTTTTCTATGAGTTTATCTAAATGGAGTTCTGAAAGATATGTTCTTCCAGAAAGACTATAGTTGTCGGCTACTTTAGGATTAATTTCTCCTATATAGCCAATGAAATCTCCATCAAGCAATACTTTTGCACATCTTCCTGGATGATATTCTCCTGCATCAGAAGCGGGAACATATTCTATACCAGAAATTTTCAAGGCATCAAATAACTTATTTAAAATTCCTTTAAGATAGTAGAAATCTATTTCCTCATCTTTATTTTTCCAGTCTCCTGCTATTTTACCTCTTCCTAAAAGAGCAAGTTTTAATTCCTCTTCAGGTAAAACAGTTTTTTCAGGAAAGCCATTCTTATAATATACTTTCCCAATTTCAAAAGTCAGAATGTTTTCTGATCTTCTGTTGTGATTCCTTAATGCGTTATCAAGCATTCCCGGAACAAGTGTGGTTCTCATAATCCCCTGTTCTTCAGATAAAGGATTCAATACTTCTACAGCACTTCTTCTTAGATCATTTTCTTGAAGAAGAACTTTATCAAGATGAGCTGGATTTATAAAACTATAGTTAATAACTTCATTTGCTCCACTGCTGCTTAGAATCTCAAATATTTTTTTACGAACTTTCTGATTTAAGGTTCTTGCTCCTGGATTAGTATCTCCATAAGGTAAAGTTACTGGAATATTTTCTAACCCATAAATTGATGCTATTTCTTCTATTAAATCTTCCTCTATTTGCAAGTCTGGTCTGTATCCTGGAATTTTGAAAACAGCTTCACTTTCATTTTCACTAATAATTTCAAGATTTAGTCTTGCAAAAATATTTTTTATCTCTGATTTTTCTAAAGATGTCCCAAGAACTTTATTGGCCTTATCAAATCTTAATCTAACTTCAGCATTCTTTATTGGTTCAGGATATACATCTACCTCTTCTTTATGTGGTGTTCCCTGAGCAACTTCTTCTAATAACTGTGCTGCTCTGATAGCTGCTAACCTTGTCTGATCATAATTAATACCTTTTTCAAAACGCGCTGAAGCTTCAGAACGAAGTCCTAATTTAGTTGAAGTTTTTCTTATGCTGACAGGATTAAAATATGCAGATTCAATCATTACTGTTTTGGTCTGAGATGTAACTTCAGAGTTTTCTGCACCCATTACTCCAGCAATTGCTACTGGTCTCTCTCCATCACAAATAAGAAGCATTTCATTATCAAGGGTTCTCTCCTGACTATCCAAAGTAACAAGCTTTTCTCCCTGTGTTGCTTTTCTTACAATTATTTTATTACCGCTTAACATTTCATAATCAAAGGCATGAAGAGGTTGTCCCATTTCCAAAAGAACATAATTGGTAACATCAACCACATTATTAATAGGCCTTAAGCCTGCACTTCTTAGACGGCTTTGCATCCAGTAAGGAGACTCCCCAATAGTTACATTTTCAACAATCTTTCCAACATATCTTGGACAAGATTCAAGATCCTCAATTTTGATATCAATTTTTTTTGAAGAATTTTCTATTGAATTATTTAAGGAAATTGCTGGTTCCTTTACTTTTGTATTTAAGATTGCTGCAAGCTGTCTGGCAACATTAAGAACACTCAGACAATCTCCTCTGTCCGGAGTTAAGTCCAGCTCAAGAATATAATCATCTAAATCAAGATATTTTGCTCCATCCATACCCAATGGAGCACTTTGATCTAATTCCAATATTCCTTCTTTTTGAGATGGAAGAAGTAACTCTTGTGGGATTCCGATTTCTTTTGCTGAACAAATCATCCCCTGGGAATCTACACCTCTTAATTTTGCTGCTTTAATTTTAAAATTACCTGGTAAAACAGCTCCAATTTTTGCAAAAATTATTTTTTGTCCCTGAGCAACATTTGCAGCACCACAAACTACTTGATAATGATCCTGCCCATCATAAACTTTACATAAAGATAATTTATCTGCATCAGGATGTTTCCCACATTCCTCTACATAAGCAACAACTAAACCACTTAATTCTTCCGATAAATTTGTTATTCCTTCCACTGCTACCCCTGAAGCTGTTAACTTATCTGCCAGTTCCTGGGGAGTCAGATCAAAATCAACATATTCTTTTAACCATTTATATGATAAATCCATTATTTTTTCACTACTCCTCTGTTAAAATTGATTTAAAAATCTTACATCGTTTTCATAGAACAAGCGAAGATCATTAATTCCATATTTCAGCATGGCAATTCTTTCTACTCCCATTCCAAAAGCAAAAGCAGTAACTTCTTCTGGATCATATCCCCCATAACGAAGTACATTAGGATGAACCATTCCGGAACCCAAAATTTCCAGCCAGCCTGTTTGCTTGCAAGTACGACAACCTTTACCTCCGCACATTACACAAGCTATATCAACCTCAGCACTTGGTTCAGTGAAAGGGAAAAAGCTTGGACGAAGACGTATTTTTTGATCAGGTCCAAACATTTCTCTGGCAAAAGCTAAAAGCACCCCTTTAAGGTCACTCATTCTAATATTTTTATCTATAACTAAGCCTTCAACCTGATGGAACATTGGAGAATGAGTTGCATCATCATCTCTTCTATATACTTTTCCTGGACAAATAATTTTTACAGGAAGGTCCTGCTTTTTTTCAAGCATAGTTCTTACCTGAACTGGTGAAGTATGTGTTCTTAATAACACATCTGGAGTAATATAGAAGGAATCCTGCATATCTCTTGCTGGATGGTCTTTAGGTAAATTTAAAGCCTCAAAATTATAGAAATCCGTTTCTATTTCAGGTCCCTCTGCTATTTCAAATCCAAGACCGATAAAAATTTCTTCAATTTCCATAATCGTTTTTGTTACAGGGTGAATACTACCCTTTTTTATCTCTTTACCCGGCAAAGTAACATCAATAGTTTCTTTGCTTAACTTTTCTTCTAATTCTTTGTTTTTTATTTCCTGATACTTTTGGGTGAAAATATCATTTAAATCGTCACGAATCTTATTCGCAAGCTGACCAATTATTGGTCTTTCTTCGGCAGATACTTTACCCATTTCCTTAAGAATATTTGTAAGTTCCCCTTTTTTTCCCAGAATCTTTACTTTCATTTCATTTAACTCATCTAAGTTAAAGTTTTCCTCTAAGATCTTTTCGGTTTTTTTCTTAATATCTTCCAACTGCAGTTTCAACAAGATCCCTCCTAAAATATAAATACATATTGTTTAAAATATAAAAAACCTCCACCCACAAGGGGCGAAGGTTAGATTCGCGGTACCACCCTAATTAACCGATAAATATATATCAGTTATCTCAGAATTCTTTAACGCAGAATTACTCGTCTTTGCCTACTTAGTTTCAGCAAAGAGACTCGGGGACGAAATCCTTCTTATATTTTTTCAGCTGAGGCTCCCAGTCCAATGGCCTCAAACTCCCTGTGTGAAAACTAATATAAGGGCTTCCCTTCATAGTCGGTTTCTTATTTTCTATGCATTATAACATATTTTTTTTATTTTTCAAATTTACTTCTATTAATTGCATACATCAATAATCCACCAGCTACAGATACATTTAATGATTCTGTTTTTTCATTCATAGGAATAGTAATTTTCATGTCAAAGTTTTCTTCAGGGAGGTTAATTCCCTTTGCTTCAGATCCCATAACAAGAGCTGCTTTTTCTTCAGGGAAATTGTCATATATTGTTCTTTCACCCTTTAAATCAGCTGCAAAAATTGTAAAACCTGAGCTTTTTAAAACTGATATAGTCTCCAGGGGATCAAGAGAATCAAATATATCAATTTTGGTAATTGCACCCATTGTTGATCTAACTACCTTTGGATTATATGCATCAACACTTCCTTTTAAAGATATTATTGCATCAAATTTTGCTGCAAGAGCTGTTCTTATTAAAGTCCCCATGTTCCCAGGATCTGCAACTCCATCTAAAATTAATACACGGGAATAATTTTTAATTTCCACATTTAAATCCAGCACTTCTTTTTGAAGAAGTAAAAATACACCTTGAGGAGTTACCGTATCTGTTATATCTTTTACTTGTTTTTCTTTGATAACTATAGTTTTGTTAATAAATGAAGCATAGGGCTCTTGAGAAAGAAGCTCTTCATTGCTTTCTGTTAAAATAAGGTTTTGAATATATTTATTTTTTTTCGAATCCCAAAGTATATCTTCACAAATTTTAATCCCTTCTGTAATAAAAAGGTTTTCTTTGTCTCTATATTTTTTGTTTTTCAAAGAAGAAGCTTTTTTTATAAATGGATTATCCGAAGATTCAATTCTTTTTATCATTATATTTTCCTGTTCCTGTGAAATTTAGTGTTCATAAATCATTTTCCTGGTCATACCACCATCAATTACCAAATTTGTTCCTGAAATAAAGTTATTCAGTGGATTTGTTAAAAAAAGGCAGGCCCTTGCTATATCCTTTGGTACTCCAACACGCTGTGAAAAATGTTGTGAGTGATCCTCTTTTCTTAGCTTCATAATATCACCATTTTCAATCCAACCCGGGCTTATACAGTTGACCTGAATTTTATATTCAGAAAAGGAAGCTGCTAATGCATGAGTTAGTGCATTAATCCCACCTTTAGATGCTGCGTATGCTTCTGTATTTGGTTCTGACATAATACTTCTGGTAGATGAAATATTTACTATTGATCCCCCACCCTGTTCCTTCATTATTTTACCTGCTTCTCTTGAAGATATAAATACACTTCTTAAATTTGTATTTATTATTTTATCCCATTCATCAACAGATAAATCAAAGGGTGACTGCCAGAGAGATATTCCCGCGTTGTTAATAAGTATATCGATTCTTTTATACCTTGTAATTACATTGTTAATCATTTCTACTATGCTGTTTTCCTGGGAAACATCTGTTTTAATATAATGACTCTCATTGGCTCCATCTTCCGGTTCAAAAATATCTGCATTTACAACAATTGCCCCTTCTTCTATGTATGCTTCCGTCACTGCTTTGCCAATACCTTTTGAGCCTCCTGTTACTATTACAACCTTATCTTTATAAAGCATTTTAATCCCCCCAACAAAAAAAGAGTATGTTAACAGGAACATACCCTTTTCGGTTCTTATTTATGCATTTTTTGCAACTGATACTAGCTCAGTAAATGTTTTTGGGTCGCTGATAGCAAGCTCAGATAAAACTTTTCTGTTAATTTCAACTCCAGCTTTTTTTAATCCATTAATGAATCTGCTGTAAGAAATATCATTCATTCTTGCTGCGGCGTTAATTCTTGTAATCCAAAGCTTACGGAAATCTCTTTTTCTAAGTTTTCTGTGAGCATATGCGAACATTAAACCTTTCATTACAGCCTGATTAGCTACTCTAAACTTCTTTGATCTTGAAGCACGGTAACCTTTAGCCATTTTTAAGATTTTTTTATGTCTTTTACGGGTTGTTACTCCCCTTTTTACTCTTGCCATTAGTAATTCCTCCTGAAAAATTCAAATTATTTGTATGGGATTAATTTAATTACTCTTTGTGCATCACCTTTAGCCATAATAGCTGATTTACGTAAGTTTCTTTTTCTCTTAGGTGACTTTTTTTCTAATATATGGCTTGTGAAAGCGTGATTTCTTTTAATTTTACCTGATGCAGTCTTGCCGAATCTCTTTGCTGCACCGCGGTGAGTTTTCATTTTTGGCATGTTAATCCTCCTATAAGTTATTCGCTTTTTGGTGCTAAAATCAAAATCATATTTCTACCTTCTAATTTGGCTGGTTTTTCAACTTTACCATATTCAGAAGTAGCTTCTGCAAATTTTTTACTTAATTGAAGACCTAGTTCAGAATGAGTGATTTCTCTTCCTCTAAACATAATTGTAACTTTAACCTTATCTCCATCTTCAAGAAATCTGATTGCATTTCTTGCTTTTGTCATAAAGTCATTATCTTCAATGTTAAGTCTTAATTTTACTTCTTTAACACTGATTGTCTTTTGCTTTTTCTTTACTTCTTTTTCTTTTTTGCTTTGTTCATATTTGAACTTGCCATAATCCATAGTCTTACAAACAGGTGGCTTTGCAGTTGGTGCAATTTCCACAAGATCAAGGTTCTTTTCTTCGGCTAATTTTAAAGCATCAGAAAGAGTAAATAACCCTAATTGTTCGCCCTCTTCATCAACAAGTCGTACTTCTCTTGCGCGAATTTCTTCGTTAATCCGCAATTCTTTACTAATAAGAATTCACCTCCAGATAATTTTAAACAATAAAAAAAGACGGCTTTAGCCGTCCGCATAATTAACACCAAATCTTGACAATGGTCTTTAATATAATTAACCTTAAAACATAAGTGGTCGTAAGGTGAGAAGCGGACTGCCTCTTCTTTTAACAGAAGTAATATTACCATAGCAGGGTTCCTTTGTCAAATAATAAAAACTCTCAGGAGAAATAATATGATATATTTTATAATCACCATGGTTTTCTTTCTTATTATAGCCTACATAATTTACTATCGATATACAATTCTAAGTAAGATCTTTGTTTCCACCCAGCTTGTCAAGCTAGGTGTATATGCTCGTCTTTATAATTTTTTTGAAGAAAAAACATCAAAAGAAAATGCAACTCTTTTTGCAGAAATAATGACAGATTTACTTTTCTCTGAATCTACATGCAGAGAAAAAGCTGTTCTTTTTCACGTTTTAAATAAGGATGCAATATCAAGAAATATGTACCAGCTTTCCGATGATGAAGAAATTAAGGAAATGGTAAATATTGGTCTATTTGCTGAAGCAATTATAAAGATGAAAAACGGCACCCCTAAAGAAGAAGCAATGACTAAGCTTCATAATCTTCAAAAATTCGGAATGGAAATAGCAAATATCGAAAAAAAATACCCACTTAAGTTAATAATGTACAAAAAAGCTAACCGCTTTTATAAGCTTACCAAGTCAGATGCTGTCAAAGCTAAACTAGGTATAAAAAAATCATCTGAATAAGTTTCTATACTCAGCCAGTACACAACCTCTAATTACTTCAATATCATTTTCTTCACAATAATCAAGAATTTCTTTACTTGACGCCCCTGGTTGAATAAATACATGATCCAGCCCCAGCTCTTTCATTTCCTTTACTATATCTATGCCCATATCAGAGCGGACAACTAGATTAACCATCTCTACATCTTCCGGGATATCTTTAAGGCTTTTCAGAACTTTTGGATCATCGCATCCCCTAGGATCGACTTTATAAACCACATGATCTTTTTCAATTAATTTTTCTGCAATATCATAGGCATACTTAGATTTATTTGTTACATCTCCAACTACTGCCCATTTCTTTTTTTCTAAAGCTTCCCTTGCTCTCATAAATTTATCCTCCTATATGAAATATCTTTTTATTACTTCTTCAGCACTCACAATCCCATCAACTGCAGCAGACATTATTCCACCTGCATAGCCAGCTCCCTCTCCTGATGGAAAAAGACCAGCAATATTTGTTGATTCTCCATCTTTCCTTACAATTCTTACAGGAGATGAGCTTCTTGTTTCTATCCCCGTAAGAACTGCATTTTCATCTTGAAATGCTTTCATTTTTCCAGAAAAATTTATTAAACCTTCTTTAATGGTTTCAGAAATAAATGATGGAAGAAAATCATTAAAATTAACAAACTTATACCCCGGCCTGATGGTTGGTTTAACAGTGCCCAACTCTATACTTACTTTGTCTTTCAAAAAATCTCCCGCTAATTGAACAGGAGCTTTGTAATTACTCCCACCATGCTTAAATGCTAATTTTTCAAGATTTCTTTGGAATTCAATACCAGCAAGGACATTATCATATCCTCCAAAATCTTCAGGATTAATATTAACCAATATAGCACTGTTAGCATTTTCACCTTTTCTGGAATGATAGCTCATGCCATTTGTAACAACGGTATCTTCCTCTGATGCCCCATTAATTACATAACCACCCGGGCACATGCAAAAGGTATATAATGACCTTTTATTACCATTAAATGTAAGTTTATAATCTGCAGCACCCAAATATTCTCTCATTTCACCATATTGACTTTCATTAACATCATCTTGCAGATGCTCAATCCTTAAGCCAACGGCAAAGGGCTTACTAGTCATATGAACACCTTTTTTACAAAGCATTTCAAAGGTATCTCTAGATGAATTCCCAGGAGCAATAATCATTACCTGGGTTTCAATTTTCTCTCCATTAACAATTACTCCCTGCAAAATATTGTTCTCATCTGTCAATATTTCTTCAACCTTACTATCAAATAAAAAAGTACCCCCAAGAGATTCAATTTTCTCTCTAATACTAATTATTACATTTCTTAATAAATCTGTTCCAATGTGGGGCTTACTGTCATAAAGAATTTCTTCAGGAGCACCATTTTCTACAAAAACCTCAAGTACCTTTCGGGATCTTGGATTTTTAGTTTGTGTGGTAAGCTTCCCATCAGAAAAAGCTCCAGCTCCTCCCTCACCAAATTGAATGTTAGATTCTGTATTTAAAATCCCTTGAGACCAAAAGTTCTTTATATCTTCTTTTCTTTCTAAGATTTTTTTCCCTCTTTCAATAATTATTGGATTATATCCATTTTCAGCCAACATTAGCGCAGAAAAAATTCCGCTTGGTCCAAAGCCGCAAACTATTGGTGAATTTAACAACTTCTTCTTTCCTTTTTCAGGATATATATATTCATATTCATCTGGAATCGCCAAACCAAGTTTTTGATAATTTTTAATTGGTTTTTTTGTTTCGAAATCAATTGTATAAACATACATAATATTCTTTTTCTCTCTTGCATCAATTGATCTTTTATAAATTACTAAATTGTATAGATTAATATCTCCCGATATTTTGCTTTTTATTTTTCTGGTAATTTCTTTATTTTGGTCAGGTACACTAACGGATATTTTTATATTACTAATTCTGTATTTCAAAAGGCTTCCCCTTCCTTGTGAACATCTATCTTTTTTATTTTTCATACTGTATTATTATATCATGTAATGTAAGAGAGGTGTCATATGAGTAAAGCTACAGCGTTATTTTTTGCAATTTTAGCCGGAATATGTATGGGTTCCCAGCCTGCTATAAATGGTTTCTTGGGAAAAGAGCTGACAACAAAAGTTGCAGTATTAATTAGTTTATTAATAAGTATTGTTATAATGCTTGTAATAAACCTTTTTAGTTTTGATATGGAAAATTATAAAAAAGTACTTCAAGTTCCTTTGTTTTATGTTTTAGCCGGAGGAATTCTTGGTGCTGTAATTATCTATTATGCTGCAAGAGTTGTTCCAATACTTGGCTCAACTGTTGCAATAAGTGTTTTTATTGTAGTTCAGTTAATTGTCAGCGTTTTAATTGATCATTTTGGTTTATTTGGTATTGCTCAGTCTTTAATAACAACGCAAAAATTAATTGGTATTGTCCTGCTGCTTTCCGGATTAAGTTTTATTGTTAGGTAAGGTGATCTTATTTTGTATAAAATTAAAAATGATTCTGTTATTAAAATGTTAAGTGAAAGAAAAGAAATTTTTTGGGAAAATACCTATAAAGAAATTTACAAGGGTATTGATATAAGTAGAGAGGAAATTTTTGAAGCTGAAAACAGAATACAACGATTCGCACTCTTTTTAAATAAATCCTTCCCAGAATTACTTCAAAGTAGTGGATTGATTTCTTCTCCTATTAAAGGAATTTCTAAAATTAAAAAAAATAGAAATCTTCCAGGAAAAATATTTTTAAAGATGGATAATATGCTTCCCATTTCTGGATCAATAAAAGCCAGAGGTGGATTTTATGAAGTATTGAAACACGGAGAAGAACTTGCCATAAGAAATAATCTTCTAAATACTAATGATGATTATTCTAAATTGATAAACCTAAAGTCTTTTTTTAATAAATACTCTATTTCAGTTGGTTCAACAGGTAATCTAGGATTAAGCATTGGTTTAATGGGAGCTAAGCTGGGCTTTAAAGTTAATGTACATATGTCGGAAGACGCTAAAAGCTGGAAAAAAGAAATGCTGCGTAATCAGGGAGTAACAGTTTTTGAGTATAAATCTGATTATTCTTTTGCTGTTGAAAGTGCTAGGGAACTGTCAAAGAAAGATCCCAATGATTACTTTATTGATGATGAAAATTCTAAAGATTTATTTTTAGGATATAGCATCGCAGGGAGTGAAATAAAAAAGCAACTTGCTGAACTAAAAATCTCAGTAAATGATGAACATCCTCTTTTTGTATTTTTACCTTGTGGGGTTGGTGGAGGTCCTGGTGGAATAACCTTCGGACTAAAAGAAATATTTAAAGATAATGTACACTGCTTCTTCGGTGAACCCGTTGAGTCCCCTTCTTTTTTCCTTGGGCTCTACACTCAATTACATGAAAAAATATCTGTTGAAGATATTGGTTTAACTAATAAAACTATAGCCGATGGTCTTGCCGTTGGAAGACCTTCAGGTTTTGTTGGAAAAACTTTGAACACTGTAATTGATGGTTGCTATACCTGTGAAGATAACTATCTGACAAAATTACTAAAAGAATTTTATTATGAAGAAAATATCTTTCTGGAGCCTTCTGCTGTTACTGGAATTAAAGGTGTTGAAATTATTCAAAAATCTGGTTATTTTGAAAAGAATAATATCAATCCAGAGAATGTTACTTATATTATTTGGGGCACAGGTGGAAATCTTGTTCCTGAAAGCATAAAAAAAGAGTACCTGAATTATTAATTCAGGTACTTCTTAATTTTATTTGAGTTAAAACGTGGGGAAGCAAGTCCCTTGATCTGGAAATAACTCTGTCATACTCTTCATAAACGGGAAATATATTATACTTTCTGTCAAAATAATACACCACACTTCTGTTTTCTTTTTGAATATGAAGTGCAAAAATATAAAGGTCATATTTCATCTTTTTTCCTTCTTCCAGGATATCAGAAATCCTCTTTTTATAATCCTCATTAAGAACGAATATTTGCGAAATACCAACCCTGCCATTATTATATTCTCTCAAGGAATTAGTAAGTATTCTTTCAATAGTCATATTTCTGAACATTACCTGTTTTACAGTTTTTTCCACTAATTCCCTGAAACTAATATCAATATTATAATTTTTATAAAGATATTTAACTATCTCCCGATCTCTCTCACTTGTTTTAGCATTTCGCAATCCCATTGTGTCCGATATTATTCCTATTACGCATCCTTTAGCTAAATCATTTGTAAATTCAAGGTTTTTTTCTATAAACATCTCGGCAACCATAGAACAAGCTGCCCCAATTTTTTTAAACCTTATTTCTTTTGCTTTCAAATTTGATTGTATTGTATGATGATCTATGCAAAGAAGAACCTCTTTTTCAATGTCAAAAAAACCAAATGACTCCATTATGTCATTATGATCAACTAAGGCAAATTCAACATTCTCTCTGCTTAGCTCTTCTTTATCAATTAACCTTGGCATCTTAAGACCAGTTAATTTAAATATATCCAAAGTACTTTCCCTAAGTGCATCTTCATTAAAATATACTGCTTCTGCTTCCTTATTTTGTAGCTTAAAATATTTTTCTAAAAGGACAGATCCGACAAGACTGTCTATGTCTGTATATGGAAAGCAATGACCAAAGCAATATATCATTTATACTTGAGCTTCCTTGTTATCTCTAAAAAACTTTATTAAAAATTCTGAATCTGCCGGATTCAAATCGAACTTCATGTTAGCCTCATTTACTATACTAATTATTTCTTTTTGCGGAAAATCATTTTTTGTTTCTGTTACCCAGTTGATTGCTTTTCTTAATTTTTCACCTTTTGGCTGCATCTTAATTCCCCCTGCTTTCTTTGAATAATTCTAGTTCTTCTTCTGTTAACTCTCTGAATTCTCCTGTTTTTAGATTTTTATCTAATTTCAAAGAACCCATTTCGATTCTTTTCAGATAACTTACCTCAAAGCCAATGGACTTAATCATTCTTTTTACCTGATGAAATTTCCCCTCAGTAATAGTTAAATGTATTTTACTGGTCCCATTTTCAAAAGAAATAATTTCAGCCTTCCCTTCTTTCGTTTGATAACCATCTTCAAGAGTAACCCCTTCTTCTAACATTTTAATATGATCTTCTTCAATTTTACCATTAATTTCAACATAATATTTTTTTGGTACATGTTTCTTTGGACTTAAAACCTGATGGGCAAGTGCACCATCATTAGTAATGATCAAAAGACCTTCCGTATCTTTATCAAGCCTTCCCACAGGGAAATAATCTTTTCTTGGGTATACATCTTTTATATGATCAATAACAGTTTGATCTCTGTCATCCGTAACTGCAGAAACTATTCCTGCAGGCTTATTAAGCATAATATAAATATACTGCTGGTAAGAAATTTTTTTATCTCTAAAAATAACTATATCTTTTTCAGTATCTACAATTTTTCCTGGATCTTTAATACTTAATCCATTTATTTGTACTCCATTTCTTTTTATTTCCTTTTTTATCTCTCCTCTGCTTTCTGAAGATTGATCACTGAGAAGCTTATCAATTCTGATTTTCACCATATTTTAATCCATCCTTCTCATATTTTTTGGAAAATAATTCTTTAAAAAATTCCCATCTTTTTTAAACCAACCTAAAGGAAATCCATCAACAGCAAATATACTCCAACCTTTTTCAGAAAAATCTTTAATAATTGTCTCTCCTTTTAAATAAGATAACACCTCATTATCCCTATTTAAAAAGTTCAATCTTTTTTTAAATGCTTTTAGCGGGAAAGCAAGTGCTAAATCCCCAGATGGCTCAAAACGATTTTTTTTCAGCTCCCCAAGGAATAAACCTGGCTTAATTATATTTATTTTTTTTATTAGTGGATATCCCTTTGGAAGTAAGTATAATTTATCTTTAATTTCAATAATTCTGGATAAATCAAAAAAATCTTGGTACTCTTCAGTAAATGTTTCTTCTATAAAAATTGTTAAATATTCATTCCTATAGGGTTTTACTATTAAAGATTCCCTTATTATATCATCTCCAGAATCTTTCTTTATTAAAGAGGCAAACTGTCCTTCCCCCTTATCCTTATGAGGCCATATTCTTTTGCACTCTGAAAGTTGAGCAGGAAAATTTTCACAGGCCCAGGAGATATTCTCTTCATTTTCTATTTTATTAAAAGTACAAGTAGAAAAAGTAAGAAGTCCGTCATTCTTCATCATTTTGAAGGCGGAAGCTATAATTTCCCTTTGAGCAAGTTGACAGTCTTCTACAGAGTACAAGCTTAGATCTTCAATAGATGAAGGATCCCTTCTAAACATTCCTTCACCGGAGCAAGGAGCATCAACAAGAATATGAGTAAAAAAATCAATTAATTCTCTGGCCATGGTTTCTGGTTTACTGTTACAAACCACTGTGTTAGTAACGCCCATTCTTACAAGATTGCTAATTAAAGCCATTGTTCTCTTAGGGCTTATATCATTAACAAAAAGAATTCCTTGATTTTCCATCATTTCTGCAAGTTGAGTGCTTTTACCTCCAGGAGCAGCACATAAATCTAAAACAGATGAATACTTATCTGGAGCAAGTACCTCAGCTGGAAGCATTGCTGAAGGCTCTTGTAAATAGTACAATCCTGCATAATAATAGGGATGTTTTCCAGGGCGCTCTTCTTTATCATAATAAAAGCCGTTCTTCGTCCAAGGTACTGGCTCTAATTTAAATGGAGCTATTTTTAGAAAGTCTTCTACAGATATTTTTAAAGTATTAACACGAAGGCCCAAGACAGGTTCTTCATCTAAAGAATTTTTGAATTCTTCAAATTCATTTTCATCTAAAATTTCTTTAATTCTATCCATTGTTTTTATTGGAATTTTTTCGTATGTTTTTTTAATCATTAAATTCTCCATCTCACTTCTATATTTATCAACTTATCTTACTATTTTCATTTTTTTATTGCAAATAAACATCTATTAGCATAAAATCATAATACTGCAATAAATTAAGTACCAAAAGAGGAGTGTAAAGATTGGCTTTAAAATGTGGAATAGTTGGATTACCAAATGTTGGTAAATCTACTTTGTTTAATGCGATTACCCAGGCAGGTGCAGAATCAGCAAATTATCCCTTCTGTACAATTGACCCTAACGTAGGAATCGTAAACGTACCTGATGAAAGACTTGAAAAACTTACAGAAATTATTAAACCGAAAAAAACTATATATACAACCTTTGAGTTTGTTGATATTGCTGGCCTTGTTGCTGGAGCAAGTAAAGGAGAAGGCCTTGGTAACAAGTTTCTTTCCCATATCAGAGAGGTTGATGCAATTGCTCATGTTGTAAGATGTTTTGAAGATGATGATATTACCCACGTATCTGGAAAAGTTGATCCTGTAAACGATATCGAGGTAATCAATTTAGAATTAGTTCTTGCTGATCTGGAAGTATTAGAAGGAAGAAGATCAAGACTAAAAAACAAATTAAAATCAAATGATAAAGAAGCCGTATTTGAAGATCAGCTTCTTGGTAAAATTATCGACCAAGCACTTGCGGAGGGTAAAGCAGCAAAAACTTTGGAATACTCCGAAGAGGAACTTGCTATTATAAAAAACTTTAACCTATTATCAATGAAACCTGTAATTTATGTGGCTAACGTTTCTGAGGATGATATTTTAGATACAGAAAATCATCCATTAGTTAACAAAGTTAGAGAATATGCCAAAGATGAGAATGCTGAAGTAATTCCAGTATCTGCAAAAATAGAATCTGAAATAGCAGAATTATCAGCTGAAGAAAAGAAAGAATTTTTAAAAGATATGGGCCTTGATGCCTCTGGTCTTGATCTTTTAATCAAAGCGGCCTATTACCTTCTAGGTCTTGAAACATATCTTACAGCAGGAGAATTGGAAGTAAGAGCCTGGACAATTCGCAGAGGAACAAAAGCTCCCCAGGCTGCAGGTGTTATTCATTCTGACTTTGAAAGAGGTTTTATTCGAGCTGAAGTAGTTTCCTATGAAGATCTTACTAATGCAGGATCCTTTGCAAAAGCTAGAGAACTTGGCAGACTTCGTCTTGAAGGAAAAGAATATGTTGTTAAAGATGGGGATGTCGTTCACTTCAGATTCAACGTATAAAAATGAATATACTATATTAGAAAGAGCCGGAAAAATTTCCGGCTCTTTTTTTATTCCTTATTCTCTTTTTCTTTAGCTTGGCCTCTTTTATACCCAACATAATATCCAATAAAACCAGCACCTAAAGCAGCCTGAAGGGCAAAGAGCAGGCTCTCTGTCTCTCCACCTGGTGGCTCCCAAAAACTACTAAACCAGGGTTCATATTCTGGATTAATTTCAGTAATCATTTCTTCTGCAGCACCATCAGCTCCACCAAATTCAGAGTCTTTTACAAGATACAAAGGGAAAACTGCAAGAAGAGCAACTAATAGCAACAAAATTATATTATTACGCATGATTGTCATCTCCCAACACCTCTCCTTTTTTGAAAATATTTAAAGTAATTAATTCCTGAGAACTGTATTTTGACAGGAAGTTAAAAATAACTACTGTTAGTAAACCTTCGCTAATTGCCAAAGGAATTTGTGTTACAGCGAATATAGTCAAAAATTTTACAGCAGAAGCCATAACTCCACCTACTTCGGCAGGGAATGCCAAAGCCAGCTGAAAAGAAGTTGTAACATAAGTCATTAAATTACCAAAAGCTGCTGCAAGAAAAACAGCTATACCATTGGAAATTCCTGCTTTTTTAGCAAATTTATAAGTACCATAAGCTACAAAAGTACCTACTATTGCCATGGAAAAAACATTTGCTCCTAGTGTGGTAATACCACCATGAGCAAGAAGAATTGCTTGAAATAACAAAACAATCATCCCAAGTACACTCATAGCAGCTGGTCCGAATAAGATAGCCCCTAAACCAACACCTGTTGGGTGAGAACTGCTACCCGTTACAGAAGGTATTTTTAGTGCAGATAGAACAAAAGCAAATGCACCTGCTACACCTAAAAGTAATTTTAATTCAGGGTTTTCTTTCATTTTTTTAGAGATAGAAACTACACCATACACAACAACAGGTAATGAAATTAGAGCCCAAAAGGCAGCCCACTTGTATGGAAGAAAACCTTCCATAATGTGCATAGCAAAAGCTGATTCAGGAACTAAAAATAATATCAGCAATGCCCAAATACTGTAAAGTTTTTTGTTAAACACTTTACTTCCTCCTTGTCCATTTAACATTTTGTAAATGGAAAATTTATAATAATCCCTTTGGTTTAATTATTGCCGGCAATTTTCCAAAAGGTTTATCACTTAATTAAATTTAATAATTCTTCTCTTGTTCTGGGAATATTATCCCCCACTGTTGCAAGACCTTTATTTAACAAGTAATCATACATATCAAGAACCCAAGGCTTTTTTAAATTCGCTTTTTTCAAAACTTCAGCATCTCTAAATAATTCTTCCGGTTTACCTTCTGAGATTATTTCACCCTGACTTAAAACGAAAACATAATCAGCCCAGGAAAAAACCTCATCCATATTATGGCTGGAAATAATCACTGTTGTTCCTTTTTTATTTAAATCATTAAGCAATTCCATAATTTGTGAAGTAAAAACCGGATCTAAACCAGCAGTTGGCTCGTCAAGTATCATAACTTCTGGATTCATTGCCAGTACACCAGCTATTGCAACTCTCTTTTTTTGTCCATAACTTAAAAAATGTGTTGGCTTATCTTTGAGATCAAAAGTACCAGTTTGATTCATTACTTCTTCTATTTTTTTTCTTATTTCCTTTTCATCCCATCCTAAATTTACCGGTCCATAAGAGATGTCCTGATACACGCTGCCTGAAAAAAGCTGATTATCTGGATCTTGAAAAACAATTCCAACATTCTTTCTTATATTTTTTATTTCTCCGGAAGAATAACTCATTTTTTTATCCCGGTAAAAAATATTACCCGATTGCGGACGATGTATTCCGTTGAAATGAAGAAAAAGAGTTGTTTTTCCAGAACCATTATTCCCTATTACTGCTATTTTTTTCCCTTCTGGAATCTTCATAGACAATTCTTTTAATGCCTTAGTACCATCCATATAAGAAAAATTTAATTTTTCAGTTTTTAAAATATAATTCAAAATAAGTTTCCTCTCTATCTGCTTAAAAATAATGCAGTAAAAAATATTAAAAGATCCAGAAGAACAAAAGAAATAATATTATTTTTTGAAAAAGAATATTCTGGATTTAAAACTTTTATATTTCCTTCAAAACCCCTTGACTCAAGACTTTGCAGTAAGTTTTTTGATTTAAAAAAAGCTTTCCCCCAAAGATTTCCAAAAAGAATTGCAAATGAATTTAAGGATTTTTTAAAAGTACTATGTCCATACCTTGCCTGCTGGGCATAATAAATGTTAAATGCAGTATTAATAAAAACAAAAATAAACCTATATATTAATGTCATTAATTCAATAATTGAATCTGGTACTTTTAATTTTTGTAATACATAAATTATTTCAACCATAGGAGTTGTTAGTGTCATGAAGTACAAACAACTTACTGCACTTAAAGAAACAGTTAATGTGTTAAATGCTGTTTGAAGGCTGGATACAGTTATCCCAATGTTTAAGTTGAATATATTAAAATAAAAAAGATAATTTAGATCTGCAGAGCTAATTTGGAAGGCAATGGTAAGTACTCCAATAATTAAAAAACCAAGAGGTATTAACATTAGCTTTAAAATAACACTAGCCTTTATTTTAGCTTTATAGACCAAAAGAATTACCATAGAAAAAATAATTAACAAATGAACTTGCCAATCCTTAATTATTAAAGCCATGATCATTGTTACCAAAGCGAAAATTACTCTTTCAAGAGGATGTGTGTGCCTTAATTTATTTGAATATACAAATTGTTCAATATAGAGCATTATTCCCAACCTTATTTTTTAATAAAAAATAAGTCTCTTGTTTTATAAAAACAAGAGACTTTCCCATTTTAAGTCATTTGTATTTATTCCAATTCCCTTGGAACAAAGTTTTAATCACAGGCAGGTCTCCTGGCTTACGTGTCATTCTCCACCCAGCCTTCCCGAAAAAATTTTCAGTGGCATTCAGGGCTTTGTCTCCGCATACAGTGGTGGGTCCGCGCCGGCTTTACCGGTCTTCCCTATTCTCCTCAAACTAGAGGCACCTTTGACTTCATATTATATTTTATCACAACAAATTCTACACTTTGTTAAATATGTTGTCAATCTAAGTTCATATCTTTGAATCTGTCTGTATAAGCATAACAGCTATTTCTCAATACTTTAAACTTTCTCTTTTTTCTTTCATCTTCACTAGACAATTTTAAATCTTCTATTCTGTGAACAACTTGATAAAAACATTTAAAAATTTGTACTACTACTTCAGCAAGATGTATACATCCATCCTTACCGCCTAAATTTTTATTAATAAATGCTGTTGCACCGGTTTTAACTTCCAGCCCAATAATTCTATTTATAATATCTTTAATATCAGAACAATATGTATAAGGAGATTTTATCCACTGGGTTTTTATTATTTCAATTACTTTCTCTTCTTTGTAGTCAAATTTTATTACTGAAAGAATATGGTGCCTGTCATCTATTAATTCTCCTTGAATAAAAATATGATTCTCATTTTCTTCTTCCAGCCAAGCCTTTGTTTTTAGTTCTCTTGAAAGTATTATATTCATATGTTTTCACCTCGTTATAATTATAGTATAGTATAAATTACAATCAATACAAAGGAGGCTTTTCAGATGAAGGTAGAATTACTTGCAGTAGGAACTGAGCTTTTATTGGGAGATATTCTAAACACTAACAGTCAATATCTTGCTAAAAAAATGGCTGAATCAGGGCTTAATCTTCATTTTCAGACAGTTGTAGGTGATAACGAGGCAAGAATACTTGAAAGTCTTGAAAACGCCTTTAAACGCTGCGATATGGTTATTACTACTGGAGGGTTAGGCCCAACGGACGATGATATAACAAAAGAAACCTGTGCTAAATTTTTTAATAAAAACCTAATACTTGATCAATATTCTTTGGATAAAATTCAGACAATATTTTCTCAAAGAAATATAAGAATGCCTGAAATAAATAAAAAACAGGCCTACTATATTGAAGATAGCAAAATCCTAGAAAATAATTTTGGCTCTGCAATAGGCTGTTACTTGGAAACTAACGGAAAACACTTGATAATTCTTCCTGGACCTCCATCAGAAATGATTCCAATGTTTGAAGAACAAGTTGCTCCTTATTTAAAATCTATGCAAAATGAAACTTTTTATTCTAATTATATTAATATCTTCGGAATAGGAGAATCTTCAGTTAATGAAGTTGTTAAAGACCTTTTAAGTTTGTCAAATCCTACCTTGGCGCCATATGCAAAAGACTCTTATGTAAAGCTTAGAATTACCGCGGCGGCTTCTAGTGAAAATGTTGCTCAGGTAGAAATAAACAAACTAAAAAAAGAAGTTTATTCTCGCCTTGGGGATTATATTTTTAGTGAAGGGAATCAATCTTTAGAAGAAGTCGTTCAGGAGAAACTTGAGAAGCATAAGTATACAATCTCTACTGCGGAGTCTTGCTCTGGTGGTTTACTTTCTGCAAAATTAGTTAATTTACCTGGCATCTCAAATACTTTTATTGAAGGTATTGTTGCTTATTCAAATTCAGCAAAGGTACGAACTCTCGGGGTCCCTGAAGATGTCATTCTAAAATATGGGGCAGTGAGCAAGGAAACTGCTCTTTATATGGCTAGAAATGTAGCTTTAATTAATAATACTGATGTTGGAATTTCAACAACTGGAATTGCTGGTCCTGGTAATGACAGTACTGGAAAACCTGTTGGTCTTGTTTATATTGGTCTTTATATCCGGGGCAAAGAATATTCTCAAGAACTTAATCTATTTGGTAACAGAAATAAAATAAGAGAAATGACTACACTTTATGCCTTAGATTATTTAAGAAAAAAATTATAAAAAAAGCTCTGCTGAATTTTCAGCAGAGCTTTACTATTAATTAGATTATCCACCAAGGTAAGCTTTTTGAATCTCATCACTATCTGCAAGATCCTTCCCTTTACCCTCTAAAACAATTTTCCCGGTTTCAAGTACATATGCATAGTCAGCAATAGATAAGGCCATTTTTGCATTTTGTTCAACAAGTAGAATTGTTATTCCAATAGAATTAAGTTCTTTAATTATGTCAAATATTTCTCTAACAAGAATCGGTGCTAAACCCATTGATGGTTCGTCAAGAAGAAGTACTTTTGGTTGAGCCATTAATGCTCTGCCCATTGCAAGCATCTGCTGTTCACCACCACTTAGTGTTCCAGCTGTTTGCTTTTTTCTTTCTTCCAGGCGTGGGAATCTTTTAAATACATTTTGTAAATCCTTCTCAATTCCAGCTTTATCTTTTCTTAAATAAGCACCTAATTCAAGGTTCTCGTATACAGACATAGGAGCAAAAATTCTTCTTCCTTCCGGAACCTGAATTATTCCCATATTAACTAATTTCTCTGGAGATACTTTAAGTAAATCCTGATCATTATAGGTAATTGAGCCAGTTTTAGGTTTATTTAAGCCAGAAATTGTTCTTAGTGTACTAGTTTTCCCTGCACCATTTGCTCCTATTAAAGAAATAATTTTCCCTTCTGGAACTTCAAGGCTTACTCCCTTTAAAGCATGGATTCCATCATAATATAAGTTAATATTGTCGATTTTTAACATATTATGCCTCCTCCCCTAAGTAAGCTTCTATAACTTTTGGATCATTTCTGATTACATCAGGAGTTCCATTGGCAATTAACATTCCGTGATCTAGAACATAAATTCTTTCGCACACTCCCATTACCAAGGACATGTCATGCTCAATTAAAAGAATTGTAAGATCAAATTTTTCCCTGATCATTGCAATAAGTTCCATTAAGTCATGTGTTTCCTGAGGATTCATTCCGGCAGCAGGCTCATCTAGAAGTAATAACTTTGGCTGAGCAGCTAGTGCTCTGGCAATTTCAAGTCTTCTCTGCTCACCATATGGAAGATTTTTCGCAAGTTCATCTTTTTTATGGTCAAGACTAAATATTTTTAAAAAATCAATTGCTTTTTCTTCTATTTCTTTTTCCTCAACAAAAAAAGATTTTAATCTGAATAGTGAAGAAAAAACAGAGTATTTAACATGAGAATGGTAAGCAATTCGAACGTTATCAAGGACTGTCAGGTCTTTAAAAAGTCTGATGTTTTGAAAAGTTCTTGCCATACCTTTTTGATTAATTTTAAATGGTTTAACCCCTGCTATATTCTCTCCGGCAAAAATTACCTCCCCGGAAGTTGGTTCATAAACGCCAGTAATAAGGTTAAATGCAGTTGTTTTCCCTGCCCCGTTTGGTCCAATAAGACCAACCAGTTCACCTTTATTTATATAAAGATCAAACTTGCTTACTGCAGCTAAGCCACCAAATAATTTAACAAGCTTATTAATCTCTAATATTTTCATTCTTTATTTCCTCCTTTCTTATCAAGAAAAGAGAATTTCATTTCTTTTGTTCCCATTAGACCGGAAGGTCTGAATAGCATAATTGCAACGAGAACAACAGAATAAGCAATCATCCTTACTGCCCCAAAATCCTGTAATAATGCTGAAATAATTGTAAGCCCGGTAGCAGCAAAAATTGAACCAGTAATACTTCCTAATCCACCTAGTACTGCCATAACAAGATAATCAACTGATTTCAGAAAATTAAAAGTTGCAGGGGTAATGATGAAAAAATAATGTGCATATAATGCTCCTGCTGTACCTGCAAAAAATGCAGCAATAGCAAAAGTCATAACTTTATACTTTGTTAAATTAATCCCCATAGTTTCAGCAGCAATTTCATCTTCTCTAATTGAAAGTACTGCCCTTCCATGACTGGAATTAATATAATTTCTTATTAATAAAATAATTGCTACTGTAATTAAAAATAATATAGGCCAGTTTGTATATCTAGGAATACCTGAAAGACCTCTGGCTCCGCCAACATACTCTGTATTTACAATCATAATTCTGACTATTTCACCAAAGCCCAAAGTGGCAATTGCTAAATAGTCTCCGCCTAATCTTAATATAGGGTATCCAACTAGTACACCAACAACAAATGCAGCAATACTTCCAACTAATATAGAGGGAAGAAATGGTAAATCCATATTAGTTGTCATAGCAGCAGAGGTATAAGCTCCAATTGCCATGAAACCTGCATGCCCTAAATGCAATTGTCCTAAAAATCCATTAACAAGGTTTAAACTTGTCGCCATAATTATATTAATAAATAGCAAATAGATATTTAATTGGTAATATTGTGAAATAATTTTGGCAGACATAAGGAAATGTATTAGAAAGAACAAAATAAAAGCTAAGGATAAATTAAATACTAATTGTCGATTAATTTTCATAATTTACACCTTCTCTTTCTCATTCTTACCAAACAATCCTGTTGGTTTTATTATTAATATTACAATCAGAATAAAGAAGGCTACCGCATCTCTGTAAAGAGAATTACCATATCCGCTAACCATTGCCTCAATTAATCCTAAAATCATACCACCGGTAAAAGCACCAGGTATAATTCCAATACCTCCAAGTACAGCTGCTACGAAGGCTTTTAAACCTGGCATAACACCCATTAAAGGAGTAATTGCACTGTAATATACACCAACCATAACTCCAGCCGCTCCAGCTAAAGCTGAACCAATTGCAAAAGTCATTGATATAGTGTTGTTTGTATTTATTCCCATCAAAGTAGCAGCATCTTTATCATAAGCAACTGCTCTCATTGCCTTACCAGTTTTTGTAAAATGAACAATATATTGTAATAAAAGCATTAATAAAATTGTTACTACAAAAATTGTTAATTGCTGGTAACTAATATAAGCTTTAGTGCCAAAAATGTTCATTCTTCCATCAGATAATATCTTAGGAAATACTTTCGGTTCAGCTTTAAAAAAGAATACTCCTGTGTATTGAAGAAAAAGCGATACACCAATTGCAGTTATTAATGCTGCAATTCTGCTGGAATTTCTTAATGGTTTATATGCAATTTTCTCAATAACCATTCCTAAAATTGCACAACCTACCATAGAAATAATTAAAGCAGGGAAAAATCCTATACCAAGAGCAGTAATAGCAAAAAACCCTATGTAAGCTCCAATCATGTAAATTTCTCCATGAGCGAAATTTATTAACTTTATTATTCCGTAAACCATTGTATAACCTAAAGCAATTAAAGCATATATGCTGCCAAGGGATAGACCGTTAATTACTTGCTGTAAGAAAATATCCATACAGACACCCTTTCTGTTTGAACACCATAAAAAAGGAGGGCACGTTTACGTCCCTCCTTTGGGTTTCAAAGATTTTCTGATAATCGTGCTTTATTATTTAGGGTTAATTGTTTCAACGTAAGTTTGTTTTCCTTCTTCGTTATATCCTAACATAACAGCACTCTTAATTGGGTTATGCTGTGCATCAAGAGTGATTGTACCTGTAACACCAACTAAACCTGATGTAGCTGCAATAGCATCTTTAATAGCAACTGGATCAGCTGAACCTGCTTTTGCAATTGCATCAGCAATTACGTAAGCTGCATCATAACCTAAAGCTGCAAGAGCTGTTGGAGTGCTTCCAAATTTTTCAGTGTAATTTTTAACAAAATCAATTACTTTTGGATCTGTACTTTCTGGTGAGTAGTGGTTAGTAAAGAATGCATTTTGTAATGCTTCTGGAGTGTTAACTTCAGAAACTTTTGTACCATCCCAACCATCTGTACCAAGAAGAGCGCCAGTGTATCCAAGCTCTCTAGCCTGACTGATAATTAAAGAAACTTGTTCTTCATATGCAGGAATAAAAATTGCTTCTGGGTTTGCGCCAATAATTTTTGTTAATGTAGATCTGAAGTCTCTGTCTTCAATTACAAATCCTTCAACACTTACGATTTCTCCGCCAAAACCTTCAAAAGCTTCTTTAAAAGATGCTTCTAAACCTTTTGAATAGTCACTGTTGTTATCAACATATACTGAAGCTGTTTTTAAACCAAGGTTTTCAGCAGCATACTGTGCAGCTACCTGACCCTGGAAAGGATCGATGAAACAAGTTCTGAACATGAAAGGACGAGTTTCTCCAGTTTTTGGATCAACTGTAATATCTAAAGCTGTACCAGTTGGAGTTACTACTGGAATTTCAAACTGTTCTGAAACAGGAATTGTTGCAATAGCGTTTGAAGAAGTAACTGGTCCAACGATTACAGCAACTTCATCTTGAGAAGCTAATCTTGTTGCAATGTTAAGTGACTCAGCATTTTCTGATCTGTTGTCATACTTAACTACCTCAAGTTTAATACCATCTGCTCCCCCTGCTGCATTAATTTCTTCGAAAGCTAACTCAATTGCATTTGCTACAGCAATACCGTACTGAGCTACGTTACCTGATAATTCTGCGTTTAATCCTACTTTTACAGAAGCTGGTTTTTCACCTGGCTTTTCTGCTGGAGCTTTGTCTCCTCCACAACCGGCAACCATAGTAATTGCAAATAATACTAATACTAGGCCAGCTATAATTTTTTTGCTTTTCATAAAAATAATTCCTCCCTTTTTCTGTTTTATAATACTCGATATATTTCTTGATTATAATATAACAACTAAGACCAATAGTCAACGGAAAAATCCTTGTATACACAAGAGTATTCTTACTTTATCAACTCATTTTTTCATCGTACTTTCTGTTAATAATTTTCTTTGAAACATTATAAATTACAGCAAATACAGGAACACCAAGTAACATTCCCAATACTCCGAACAAAGCTCCTCCAACTATTATTGCAAGTAAAACCCAAAAAGGTTCTATACCTGTAGAATCTCCAAGGATTTTTGGTCCAAGTATTAAACCGTCAAACTGTTGTAATGCAAAGATAAAAAGTACCAGCCACAGGGCCATAGAGGGACTGTAAATCATTGTTATAATTACTCCTGGTACAGCTCCAATAAATGGTCCAAAATATGGAATCATGTTTGTTATACCCACAATAACTGAAATTACAATTGGGTAAGGATTCTCCATTAACATCAACCCAATAAAACACAAGAAGCCAATTATAATTGAATCAAGGGTTTTCCCAACAAAAAATGATTTGAAAATATGATTAGTTTCTTGTAAAAATACATTTGTTTTTTCAATATTATTTTTTGGTGTTATTAACATAACTATCTTTTTACTTCCCTCAATGAATCTTTCTTTGTCAAAGATTACATAAACAGAAATAATTATACCCATAAAGAATTTAAAAATATTTGATGTAAATGAATAGGCCTTACTTAAGATAATCGGCAATGCTTTTGTTAAAACATCACTAATATCTGAAAAATCAGCTTGATCAAGAAGAGCAAAATCCAGATACATGCTCAAATCAAGTGCTTCTGCAACTCTGTCTATTTGTTCTTGGTATTCCGAATATCCTCTGGCCAGCTGATCGAATAATCTCAAAAGACTTTGATAAAATTGTGGCAATACAATAATTAAAAACCACACAAGGAACCCAACAAAAATAACATAGGTTATTACTATTGAGATTACTCTTTTAATCTTATTCCTTTTAACAAGAAATTTTATGTATTTATCAATTTTATTTTCTATATATACCACCGCTGGATTTAGCAGATAGGCAATAGAAAAGCCAACTATAAAGGGCATTAAAATTGTAATACTACCACTAAAGAATGCTCCTAATGTATTTTTCAAGCCTACAATATCACTAAGAACAAAATACAAAATCAATATTCCTGAAAGAACAAAAAATGCCTGTAAACTTACATTGAGATTGTTCCAATTAAAAAATCTTTTCATGAAGGTCTCCTTTTTGGAATTTTTCTTTCAACAATTATTATATACACTAATCTTCAATTTTAAAATATAATAAATATAAGGAGTTGAATTTAAATGGATTTAAAAAAAATTGAGAATGCTGTACTAGATATTCTTGAAGCCATTGGAGAAAATCCTGCCCGTGAAGGATTAGAACTTACACCATCAAGAATTGCTTTAATGTATCAGGAAATTTTTTCTGGAATAAATAAAAATCCAGAGGATTGTATTGAAGTTTTTAAAGAAGAACAACATGAAGAATTAGTTCTGGTTAAAGATATACCCTTCTATTCAATTTGTGAACATCATTTTCTTCCTTTTTACGGAAAAGCTCATATCGCTTATATTCCAAAAGAAGGAAGAATTACAGGATTTAGCAAACTAGTTCAAGTTATAGAAGTCATCTCTGCAAGACCACAGCTTCAGGAAAGAATTGTAAAAGAAACTGCAGATACCATAATGAAGGTTCTAAATCCTCATGGTGTTGCCGTTGTTATCGAAGCTGAGCAAATGTGTATGTCAATGAGAGGAATAAAAAAACCTGGATCTGTTACAGTTACCTCTGCTATGAGAGGGGCTTTTATGAATAGTCCTGCTCTTCGCCAGGAATTTTTATCCTTAATAAATAAATAAAAAGGTGAATTATGGAGATAAATAAAAGATCAGCTATAAAAAGAGTAATCGAGGCAAAGGGAAGAACACTAATTCTTGATGGCGGGAGTAAAATTATGGGAATTATTAACCTTACTCCTGATTCCTTTTCCGATGGAGGTGAATATAACTCTATCGAATCCGCTTTGAATCAAGGAATTCAAATGGAAAAGGATGGGGCGCATATTCTTGATATTGGTGCCGAATCTTCCCGCCCAGGACATGAGCCAGTTTCAACAGAAGAGGAAATAAAAAGATTACACGATCCTTTAGAGTTAATACTGGCAAACACGACAATACCAGTTTCAATAGACACCTGGAAGCATGAGGTTGCAGAATTCGCCTTGGAAAAAGGCGCATCTATAATAAATGATATATATGGACTAAAGAGGGATCCACTTCTTGCTCCTGTCATAGCAAAACACAATGCAGGCATCGTAATTATGCACAATAATGAAAACAAAGAATACCCTGAAGGTTTACTATACGAAATAAAAAAATCCTTAATAGAAAGTATCGAAATTGCACTCTCTGCAGGAATTTCTAAAGATAAAATTATTTTAGATCCAGGAATTGGCTTTGCAAAAGATCCTGAGCAAAACATTAAAGTTATGAATAATCTTTTTCAGTTAAAAGAATTAGGATATCCCTTGCTGCTGGGTGTATCAAGAAAATCTGTAATAGGATCTGTGGTAAATGTTCCTCCAAAAGACCGTCTGCCCGGAACCATTGCTTCTACAGTATTAGGAATACTACAAGGCTTTGATATATTCAGAGTCCACGATGTTAAAGAAAATCTTCAGGCTGCTGTTTTTACAGATAAGATAATTCAAAGTTAAAGGAAGTGCTTATGTGGATAAGATAATTCTAAAAGGACTTGAGTTCCATGGAAAGCATGGATGTTTTCCAGAAGAAAAAAAATATTCTCAGCAATTTAAAGTTGACGGGGAATTGTTTCTTGATTTAGAAAATGCAATGAATTCTGATGATTTAAATAATACTGTTAATTATGGTGAAGTCTTTGAACTGGTGCGTAATCAGGTTGAAAATAAAAGCTATAATTTAATAGAAAAACTTTCCGCAGAAATTATTAAAGATATTTTTAATTACTCGCCTCTGATTAAAGAAGTTCAAATAAAACTAATTAAACCTACTCCTCCTGTTGAAGGAAAATACGAATACTTTGCAGTAGAAATGAGGCGGAAACGAGAATGGTTAAAGCTTATTTAAGTATGGGTTCAAATATCGGTGACAGGTTAAATTTCCTCAAAGAAGGTTTAAATGAGCTTCGCAACAACAAGAAGATAAAAATAACAAAAATATCTTCAGTTTATGAAACTGCACCAGTTGGCTTTTTAAATCAAAATAATTTTTTAAATATTATTGTGGAAATTGAAACCTCCTTAAACCCTTTTCAGCTTCTGGAATATAACCAGGGGATAGAAAAAAAATTAAAAAGAGTAAAAGAAATTCACTGGGGTCCAAGAACTATTGATATTGATATTATTACTTATGGCTATGAGACTATTGATAACCCTGTTCTTACAATACCCCATAAAGAAGCTTTAAACAGAGCTTTCGTTTTATTGCCTTTAGCAGAAATTACTAAAGATGATTTTACAATTAACAAAAAAAAAATAAGGGAGATCCTAAAAGAGATCCCCCATGATAATAAGATTATTTGGCTTTACCAAGAGACTCTCCCATTTTAACCAGAGTCTCTGTTTTTTTCTTTGTATATTCTAGAATATCATTATCTGGTGTTAGTATCCCTTTTTTTAAAAAAAGAATTACCGTGGATCCTCCAAACTTAAAATATCCCTTCTCTGCTCCTTTTTCGACCCTCTGTCCAGGATTAAAGGTTTGAATTATTGTACCAACAAATGTTGCTCCTACTTCCATATACAATATTTTTCCAAAATTATCACTTTCAAACTCTGTTACAGTCCTTTTGTTTTTTAAATAAATATTGTCTATCCTATCTAAAACTCCTGTATTTACTGAGTAATAAGCACCTTTAATTTCTTTGGTTTTTTCAGGAATTCCTGAATCCGGAAAATGAAATCTGTGATAGTCAGAAGGATTTAATCTAACAATTATCATCGTACCACCATCATATTCCATTATCGCCTCTTCAGAGCCAACCAATTGAGCAAGATTAAAGGCCATACCCTTAATTTCTACTATTTTACTAGTTTGAATGTTCTCATGAATAAATACTCTTCCATCTGCTGGTGAAACCAGAATATCAGAATTGGAGTTAACAGGTCTGGCTTCTGGTTTTAATTTTCTGTAAAAAAATTCATTGAAATTTTTATACTCTGATACTTTATCCAAAAATTCTTCTTCAGCAATTTTATTCTCTTCAATAAAATCTCTAATTTTTCTTTTGCTGCCTTTACGGTTTTTTAAAACACCGTAAAACTTACTGGCAAGTTTTCTTTTTACAATTTTCTCAAGAAAGAAATTCCCTGAGGATTTATAATAAAGCCACTGAAGATATTTTTTCCCCACAATATGCTCAGTTTCAACTTCTTTTTTTTGTCGATTATAGATTTCCAAATCCATCTTGTTTATCCTTGAGAAATAATTCTGATATTAGTAACCTGGAAAGCTTCAGCTATAAGGGGAAGATAAAATTTCTCAATTAAACTCTTCTGTCTGAAACTCTTTGTTGTAATAATCATTCTATGTTCTACACGTTTAATATCAATTAGTTGATTAAAATAATTTTGAAAAATCTCTGGTCCAACTTCTTGAAAAATCTTATGAAATCCATCCAGCAATTCAGGTTTCTCTCCCTCTATTCTATCAATCATAGGAGTAAAAGGTACTGTATAAAGTAATTCTGGGTACTCTACCTCGTACTCAGCACCACTTTCATCTGTTCCTATAAATTTTGGTTTTTGATCCATTTTTTTACCTCCCGAAATTATTTAAAGTTTCTAAGTAAGTTTATCATTTCTATTGCTGTTACACCAGCTTCAAAACCTTTGTTGCCACTCTTAGTTCCAGCTCTTTCGATGGCCTGTTCTATAGAATCTGTTGTAACAATTCCAAAAATTACAGGCTTTTCAGTTTTTAAAGAAACTTGGGCAACCCCTTTTGAAACTTCTGCACAAACATAATCAAAATGGGGTGTTGCTCCTCTGATTACTGCCCCAAGACAAATTACAGCATCATATTTGGCACCAGCAGCAGCCTTTTGCGCAATCAATGGTATTTCAAAAGCACCAGGTACCCAGACAATATCAATACTTTCTTCATCAACCCCATGTCTTACAAGGGCATCCATAGCTCCAGATACTAATTTACCAGTAATAAACTCATTAAATCTACCTGCAACTATTGCTACTTTAATATTTTCTCCAACTAATTTTCCTTCATAAATTTTTCCCATTATTTCTCCTCCTTAAATTCTTCAAGCATATGTCCTAATCTTTCTTTTTTTGTTTTTAAATAATATTCATTTTTACAATTTGAATGTATTTCTAAGGGTACTCTTTCTGATATTTCCAAACCATATCCTTCAAGACCCTTTACTTTCCTTGGATTATTAGTCATTAGCTTAAGATTCTTAATACCCAGGTCCATTAGAATTTGAGCACCAATTCCATAATCTCTCAAATCTGCAGGAAAGCCTAATAATTCATTTGCTTCAACCGTATCTTTTCCCTGATCTTGAAGTTCATAAGCCCTCATTTTATTTAAAAGACCAATACCACGACCTTCTTGTCTCATGTAAAGAAGAACTCCCCGTCCTTCTTTTTCAATTTTGTCTAATGCTTCTGCTAACTGATCCCCGCAATCACAGCGAAGAGAGGATAAAGCATCTCCTGTAAGGCATTCTGAATGAACTCTTACTAATACTGGCTCATCTGTTTCAACATTACCTTTAACTAAAGCAAAGTGCTCTTTTCCAGATAATTTTTCTGAATAAGCATGAAGCATAAATTCTCCATGTTTTGTAGGCATTTTCGCTACAGCTTCTTTTTTAACTAATATTTCTTTTTTTCTTCTGTATTTTATTAGATCTGCTATTGTAATAATTTTTAAATCATACTTTTTCGCGTATTCCATTAACTCTGGAACCCTTGCCATTTCACCATTTTCTGAAATAATCTCACAAATTACTGCAGAAGGATAAAGCCCTGCCATAACTGCCAGATCTACCGATGCCTCTGTATGTCCAGCTCTTCTTAGTACGCCTCCTGGCATATATCTCAAAGGAAAAATGTGTCCTGGACGTCTTAAGTCCATAGGCTTGGTGCTTTTATCAATTAGCTTTTGAATAGTAAGCGCTCTTTCAAATGCTGAAATTCCAGTTTTCGTTTCTGCTGCATCCACAGAAACTGTAAATGCAGTACAATGCCTGTCCGTATTGTTTTCTACCATGTTGCAAATATCAAGTTCCTGAAGCCTCTCGTCAATTATTGGCTGGCAAACCAGACCTTTGGCATGAGTAACCATAAAATTTATAGCTTCCGGGGTAACAAGCTCTGCAGCCATTACCAGATCTCCTTCATTCTCTCTATCTTCATCATCTACAACAATTACCATTTTGCCCTTTTTAATATCTTCAACTGCCTCTTCGATTAAATCAAATTTAAAACTCATATTTCACCTCACATAAAACCGTTTTCAAGTAAAAAATCTTCTGAAATATCCGGTTTCCTTTCTTCTTTATGTTTTGTTGTAAATAACTTTTCAACATATCTTGCAAGAACATCTATTTCAATATTCACTATATCTCCCGTTTTTTTATAACCCAGAGTTGTCATTTTTAAGCTATGGGGTATAAGAGAAAGTCTGAAGTATTCTTTATTAATATCAACCACTGTTAAACTAATTCCATCTATTGCAACAGAACCTTTTTTTGCAATATACTTTTCCAGCTCAGGAGGATATGATATGTCAAAGATCTCTGCAATCCCATCTTTTTTAGTTTTTAGAATAATACCTATACCATCAACATGACCAGTTACTATATGACCACCAAATCTTCCATCTGCTTTTAAAGCCCTCTCTAAGTTAACTTTATCTCCAGGTTTAAGAGTTTTTATTGAAGTTCTCTCAAGGGTTTCATGCATTACTTCTGCTATTATATAGGTATTGGAAAATTCTATTATTGTCAGGCAAACGCCATTTACAGCAATTGAATCTCCAATATTTAAATCTTCTGTAACAAGTTTTGCCTCAACTTTAATTTTGGCAGATTTTGAATCCTTATTAATTAAATTTACTTTTCCTGACTCTTCTACAATTCCAGTAAACATTTTACCTCCTTTGTTCCGGATATAACGTGACTCTTACATCCTTACCTAAACTTTTTATGTTATGAATATTTAATTTGGGAGTATCTGCAAGGCTTTTAAATCCTTCTCCTCCAAAAAAACCTGGAGCTTCTTTACCACCAATAAGAATTGGGGCATAGTAAAGATAATATTTATCTGGAAGATTGTTTCCAATAAAACTTCCATGAATTTTTGCTCCTCCTTCCACAAGGATGCTGGTAATTT
>RZYW01000133.1 GCA_009930175.1 Clostridia bacterium | reverse complement strand
GATTAATAATTATTTCATTCTCCTGAAAATCATCCTGGAAATCCTGATTTGGCTTAGCGGTATGAATATTACCCATGTAATCATAACCTTCAATATTTAAAACCTGTCCCTGAGCTAAATTAACAAATACAGTTTCTCTTAAAGAATCAGGTCCTTCATATTCTCTAAAACCAAAAGTAGTATAGAAATCATTGTAAAACTCAAAATCATCTGGAAGGAAAGAAACTTTATCTAAATATTCCATACGATATAAATAGTTCATACTGTTAATTATTTTCTTTTTCTCCTCATTATTTAAATCCGGCTTTGGAATAATCTTTCCATTTTCCAGCATTTCATTTGCGATTAAAGTATTTTCCAGAGTATTCAGCTGACTACTTTTGCTTACTGAAAAAGCATCTATAGGAGGTAGAATAGAGATAACTGAGAAAATAATTAGCAGTGCAGCAATTAACCCATTTCGTTTAACAGGAAGAAAGCTTAAAATTCCACCTGCAATTGCTGCATAAATTCCGTAAAGTACAGCATAATAGCGACCATAGGTAATTCCCATTTCCTGAACTTTAAGCACGGAAGCAACTACTTGAAAAAGAACAATTGGAACCAGAACTTTCGGTGCAAATTTCCTAAATAATAATGCAAATTTATTTTCCAGCATACTGCTTAGAATATAAATAAGAATAATTGCAATAGAGTAGCTTACCAGCATAGGTTCCAGCAAATTATTAGTCCAAAATTCTCCCCTGATATTTAATAGAATATAAATTATTAAAATCACTGTGAATATTGCAGAAATTGGTATTATAATATAAGAAATAAGAACTTCCAGTAGTCTTGGAATATTTGAATATTTTTCAGTTTCTTCATTGGGTTTTTCCGGGTAAACAGGTATCATAGATAGAAAGAATAATGGTGCAAAAATAAAAAAGACAATAGTTGCGTTATATGAATAAATTTTGCTGTTTACAGAAAAAAGAAGCTGATCAATGGCTCCAATTATCAATGCAATTCCAAGAAAGATAATACCAGAGAAAAAAACTGAAATAAAAAATCCTTTAAAGGAAATCATAAAACTTTCGTTAAATATTACTTCTCTTTTTACTGAAGGAATCCAGATAAATGCAATTAAAACTGCAAATAAAGCAACCCCGGTTCTCACGGATAATTCAATACTAAAGTCCGGTGAATCTTTTACAATCAGATAGTAGCCGAAGGACAGTAAAACAGATAAAGCCATTAAAATATAGCGATAATTGTTTTTGTCCTTAAAGAATCTTTCATGTACTATTTGACCTGCAGCACTCAAAAATGCACCAACTATCATACTGATTAGATAAACACGATATCTATCAGTGGAATTGATATCAATAATATTGGTTACAGCAGCTGCAACTAAAAACATTGTGGTTAAAGGAAACCTTCCGGTAGCATTACTAAGACCAGAAATCTTAATTTTTATTTTTTCAATGAAGTTCATAGTTATCACCCTTTCCAGAAAAAAATCTTACAATGTATCATATACCCAGAGGAGGAAAAAATGAAAAAAATTAACATAAAGTTATTTTTAATTCCATTTTTAATAATGTTCTTTGTATTTACCTTCTTTGGATATAGAGCAATAAGTTCCAGGATTCAGGAAAATTATAATCATCTTGAAGAAGATGCAAATATAATTGCAAAAAACTATTCCCAGCTTTTATCTAAATCAATAGAAGCCAGTGAGGTTATTAACCAGCTTCTGGAGGAAAAAATATTGTCTGCAGGTAAAACTGCGGAGCTATATACAGGCCAGGAAAGTAATCAGTTACTTAAAGAGCTCGCGGATAGATTAAATGTTGATGTAATGTATTTTTATAATGAAGAAGGAAAACTAATTTATTCCAGTACCTATGATGATATTGGCTGGACTCCAGAAAATACTCATCCAGTTATGGTTTTTTTTAACAGCGATAAGAAAACCTTTATTGAACCTATCAGAAAAGATACATTTAGAGATTTATTTATGAAGTTTGGCTACTACAGGTTAGAAAATGGAACTATATATCAAATTGGAGTTCAGGCAGAACACATTCAAAAATTTATCAGCAGCTTTGAGATACAAAAGATCCTCGACAACATTTACAAAAAAGGTGTTGTAGACGGCATTTTATTTTATGACACTAATGATACTTTGCAGGCCAGCACTGGTATAACTGAGGTTGATAGTAAGCTTTATCATGAAGCCAAGGCATCCGTTGGGAATGGTGAAGAAACACTTGGTACTCTTTCTATATTTAAATCGGCTGAGGAGTTTAACAATGTCACCAAAAGAATTTTTTTACAGGGTATAGGGGCCTTTTTGGCTCTGGTTTTTTCTTTAGCCTGGGTTATGAGAACTATTTATAAACAGAGTAAAAAATACTATAATCTAGCCTATTTTGACCAGCTAACGGGACTTCCAAATTATGATTATTTAACAGAATTTCTTGCTTCAAAAAAAGCAAAAGAATCAGATAATAATCAGGCACTATTCCTTATCAGCCTGCGGAACTTAAAAAACCTAAATCTTACTTATGGTTTTAAATTCGGAGAAGAAATAATTGTTGAAGTTGCCGAA
>RZYW01000132.1 GCA_009930175.1 Clostridia bacterium | reverse complement strand
AGGAATTAATCTTCTTGGAGGGGCATCTCAATTTGTCCAGAAGGATGAGAAAATTTTACTTAAGCCCAATTTCCTCACAGCAGATCCTCCTGAGAAATGTGTTACTACTCATCCTATGGTTTTTAAAGGGGTGGCAGAAGTATTACAAAATGCAGGTGCGAAGCTTTCTTATGGTGATTCTCCTGCTTTTCAAAGCGCAGAAAGTGTTAGTAAGCGTTCGGGGATATCGGTTATAGCTAATGAAATGGACATTTCCCTCGCAGATTTTAAGTCAGGAAAAGAAGTTCATTATCATGAAGGGCATCAGAATAAGAAATTTAATATTGCCAATGCAGTTTTAGAAAATGATGGGGTTATAAGTCTGCCGAAAATGAAAACTCATGCTTTTCAAAGAGTAACTGGTGCTGTGAAAAATCAGTTTGGTTGTATACCTGGAACCTTGAAAGGTGAGTTTCATGTAAAAATCCCTGGAGAATACGAATTTGCCAGAATGCTGATTGATTTAAACTCTTATGTAAATCCCCGACTATATGTAATGGATGGAATTGAAGCAATGGAAGGCAACGGTCCCAGGGGAGGCACTCCTAGAAAAATGAATGTTCTCCTTTTTTCTTCTGATCCAATTGCTTTAGATGCAACGGCTTGCAGGCTTATGAATTTAGAGCCAGAGCTAGTACTTACTAATGTGGCGGGTTTGGAAATGGGTGCCGGAACCTATTTAGAAAAAGATATAAATATTATAGGAGATCCTTTGGAAGATTTTATAGCACTGGATTTCCAGGTTAACAAAAAACCAATAGCCCCATTTAAGAGCAAAGGTGGATTAAAATTTATAAAAAATGCTATTACTCCAAAGCCCTATATTATAGAAGAAAAATGCATCAAATGTGGTATTTGTGTGGAAATGTGTCCAGTAAATCCAAAAGCTGTGGATTGGCATGATGGGAACAAGAAAAATCCCCCAACTTATAAATATGACAGGTGCATTCGTTGTTATTGCTGCCAAGAACTTTGTCCCGAAAGCGCAATACACGTAAAAACACCTTTTCTTCGGAGAATTTTTGGTTCATAAATATCATCATCAATTAGCAATAAAAGCACTGAAGATGGGACGCTTCCATTTTCAGCGCTTTTTCCACAACTGGAGAAAAAATTAATAGAACATATACATTTTTTTGTATTATTTTAAATTTTTAGGTTTTCGCCTATGAATTCTGGGTATAATTTCCTATAATTAGTGTATAATTTAGCTGAAGGAGGGGTAATTCTTGGACAATTTTAAAAATCTTTTTGAGAACATGCAGGAAGGCTTTGCTTTGCATGAAGTTATTCTTAACGAAAAAGGAGAGCCAATTGATTATCGTTTCCTTGAAGTAAACCCGGCTTTTGAAAAAATAACTGGTTTAAAAGCCAAGGAGATAAAAAATAAAAGAGTTAAAGAAGTCCTTCCTGGTACAGAGGATTATTGGATAAAAAGCTATGGAGAAGTTGTTTTGAATAATAAATCCATGACATTTTCAAATTACTCCCGGGAACTTGATAAATATTTCAGTGTAAGTGTATATAGTCCTGCTCCAAATCAGTTTGCTTCAATATTTACCGATATAACAATTGAAAAAAAAGCTCAAGAGAAAATAAATGAAGAAAGAAAACTCTTTGAAACCACAATAAACTCAATTGGTGATGGTGTTATTTCTACAGATATTAATGGAAATATAAAAATCATGAACAGAGTTGCAGAGCAACTAACTGGATGGACTATTTCTGAAGCTAAGGGCAGGTCTTTCCAGGAGGTTTTCAATATTATTAACGAAAAAACGGGCCAAAAATGCTGTGATCCTTTGGTAAAGGTTATTCAAGAAGGGAAAACCATTGAACTTGAGAATCATACTCTCCTTATAAAAAAGAATAAAGATAGAATCGCTATTGAAGATAGTGCGGCTCCAGTTATTGATGAAAATGGAAATATAAAAGGTGCTGTTATAGTTTTTAGAGATAATACAGAAAAAAAAGAAAGACTGGAAAGAATCGAGTTCCTAAGTTATCATGATCAGCTAACGGGTTTGTATAACAGACATTTTTTTGAAGAAGAAGTAAAAAGACTTGATGTGCAAAGAAATCTGCCAATAACGATTGCCATGCTTGATGTTAATGGTTTGAAAATGGTTAACGATGTTTTTGGACATGAAGCTGGGGATGAGCTTTTAATAAAGACAGCAAAAGTTCTTAAAAGAGAATGTCGTTCAGATGATATTATTTCCAGATTTGGTGGAGATGAGTTTGTTGTTCTTCTTCCTGAAACCAGCTACGAACAGACAGAATTAATTATTTCCAGAATTCAGAAAGCTCTTGAAGATGAAAGAAATGGCAAGTATGTTGTTTCTTTATCAGCTGGTTGGGCAACTAAGACGGATGTTTCCCAGGACAAGCAAGAATTACTATCCGCAGCGGAAGACTCTATGTACAGGAAAAAAATTATTGAAAGCCAAAAGATGAGAATTGAGACCATTGATCTTATTTTAGAAAATTTCCACAAACTAAATCCGGAAGAAAAAATTCATTCTGAAAAGGTTAGTGAAATATGCAAGGAAATTGGAAGAAAAATGAA
>RZYW01000042.1 GCA_009930175.1 Clostridia bacterium | reverse complement strand
CTTGATTATTATTGGGACAGGGCTCCAAGGGAACATCAAAAAAAAGTTTTTGTGAGGCAAATAGATATCGCAAAAGAGCTTCAAATGCCCATAATTATTCATGACAGAGATGCCCATGGGGATATCCTGGAGATTGTTAAGAAGGAAAAGGCAGGGCTTAATGGAGGAGTCTTCCATGCTTATTCTGGAAGCCTGGAAATGGCCAGGGAAGTTATTAAAGAAGGTTTTTATATCTCTGTAGGTGGGGTTATTACATTCCAAAATGCCAAGAAACTTGCAGAGGTTGTCAGAGAGATTCCTTTAAAGTATATATTAATTGAAACTGATTCCCCCTATTTAACGCCACATCCATTCAGAGGGAAAAGAAATGATCCTGTAAAGGTTAAATATGTAGCGGAAAAAATTGCCGAAATAAAGGGAATTACTCTTGAAGAAGTTGCTAGAGAAACAATGAAAAATGGCAGGGAGCTTTTTAGAATTGAAAATTAAAGAGATAATTGTGGTTGAAGGCCGGGATGATGTAAGAGCTGTTAAAGCAGCTGTAGATGCAGAATGCATAACTACCTCCGGGCTGGGACTTAATGATGAAATAATGAAAACTATAAAAACCGGTGCAGACAGAAAAGGTATCATTATATTTACAGACCCGGATTATCCTGGGGATAAAATAAGGAAAATGGTTAAGGCTGTTGTCCCAGATGCAAAAGAAGCATTTCTAAAAAGAGAAGATGCAATTAATCCCAAAACAGGTAAGTTTGGTATTGAGTTTGCCTCTCCTGCTTCTATTATTGATGCTTTAAAAAATGCGAAGGTTACTATTAATTCCAAAGAGGAAGAGTATACCTGGGATGATATGATTCATTATGGCTTGACGGGTGTGCCTGATTCTGGAGCTCTTAGAGAATATCTATCCGATTTCTTTGGGATTGGACATGCTAATGGGAAACAATTTTTAAAAAAGATAAATGCTTTTGACATAAAAAGACCAGAGCTTGAAGAAAAAATAAGAGAATGGCTGGAAAATAATGAAAACAAGTGACTTATTAAAGAAACACAATTTTAAATTTAAAAAAAGATTTGGGCAGAACTTTATTACAGATCTAAACCTTTTGGAGAGAATTGCCGATTCTGGAGATATTTCTAAAGAAGATATTGTTCTGGAAATCGGCCCGGGAGCTGGAACGTTAACAAAGGTTCTTGCTGAAAAAGCCGGATATGTTATTGCTTTGGAAATTGACCGGACATTAATACCAATATTAGAAGAGCAGTTTAAAAATTATTCTAATATTTCCGTGGTAAATGAAGATGCTCTAAAGGTTAATTTTGATGAGGTGGTAAAAAAGTTCTATCCAGAGGCTTCTGAATATAAAATTGTTGCTAATCTTCCATACTATATTACAACACCATTACTTTTTAATGCCCTTGAGAGGGCTGACCTTCTTTCTCAGATGGTTGTAATGGTTCAAAAGGAAGTTGGGCAAAGACTTCAGGCAAGTCCCTCCACAAAGGATTATGGAGCCCTTACTTTGATGGCCAACTACTATGCACAGGTTCAATATATGTTTACTGTTTCAAAAAAATTATTTTCTCCCGAGCCTGAAGTAGATTCTGCAATAGTAAAATTTACAAAACATGACAAAAGGCCCTTAAATTCTTCCCAGGAAGAAGTCTTTAAAAAATTAGTAAAAGCATCTTTTTCTCAAAGAAGAAAAACTTTTTTGAATTCAATTAAAACCCTGGAACTAGATAAAGAAAGAATGATTACCTTTCTAAATGAGGCGGGGTATGGAGAAAAGGTAAGGGGAGAGGAATTACCCCTGGAAGTGTATTTGGAAATGGGAAAATATTTTTCAGAAAAATAACAAAAAAATAAATTTAAATTAACATATTGACAGTCTAAATTTCAGTAGGTATAATATTTGCTTTATTTGACAAAGACCCTAAACTGTTATATAATAGGAACATCAAATTGTAAAGGGTGATCTTATGTCGATAAACAAAGAAGTATTGACAGAAATAAAGGAAAATTTACAGCCCTATGTTGGAACATCCATACAGCTAAGAGCAAACAAAGGCAGAAAAAAGGTTGTGGAGCGTACGGGAGTTCTTGAAAGCACTTATCCTAACATTTTTATTGTAAAAATTAAGGAGAGGGAATCAGAACGCAGAGTTTCCTTCTGTTACTCAGATATTTTAACGGATAATGTTATGCTTACGGTTACGAAAAATGGAGAACCAATGAGCTTTACTTTTTAACAACTAATATGAATATATAATTACTTTGAAGAGCATTTGTTAAAATGCTCTTTTTTTTGTGTAAAAATATTGATAGAATAATCTTGCTGAGAATAAGGCGGGTGAAACTTTTGCTTCACGAAAAAATATTAATTATTATGCAGGATCAAAAAAAAGGAAAGGTTTATCAAAATCTTTTTTTAAATAGCGGTTTCAAAACAGCCTTATTAACAGATGATCCTTTTAAAGGGATTAGAATTTTGCGAACCCAGGAAATACAACTTATTCTTTTGGATGATACTTTTCAAGGAATGAGTTTTAAACAGTTTGCTGATGTGATTGATTACGAAAACCTTGGAGCAATAATAATATTAGGGACAGATTCTTTGCCTTCTCTTCAAGACTTTCCCCCGTCAGTTTATGGCATACTTAATACGCCAGTTTCCAGAGAGATGTTGCTAAATTCCGCAAGAATGGCAATAAGGCAGTATAAAATTAATACCAGGCTGAAAGAGGAATTAAAAGATTTAAGAAAAAAATTATCTGATAAGAAAGTTATCGATCAGGCTAAATTTTTCTTGATGGATAAATATAAGATTGACGAATCTCAAGCCTACGATCGTTTAAGAAAAGTAAGTATGGATAAAAGAGTATCAATAAGGAAACTTGCAGAAAGCATTATTTCTGAAAAATAAAAAATAAGAATTGGAGTGAGATCTTTGAGTAATTTAACCAAAGAAGATGTACTTAGATTATCAGAAGAATATGGGGTGGAATTTGTAAGACTTCAGTTCACAGACATGTTTGGAGTCCTGAAAAATGTTGCAATTACAGTTAAGCAACTTGAAAAGGCTCTTGAGGGAGAATTAATGTTTGATGGATCATCTATCGAAGGATATGTAAGAATTGAAGAATCAGATATGTATCTTATTCCAGATCCAAATACTTTTATTGTATTTCCCTGGATGGGTCATGAAGGGGCAGAAGCAAGACTAATTTGTGATGTATATGATCATGATAACAAGCCTTTTGAAGGAGATCCAAGATATGTTTTAAAAAGAGCAACTAAAAAAGCCAAGGAAATGGGTTATTTGATGAATGTTGGCGCAGAGTGTGAGTTTTTCTTATTTCACACTGATAACGAAGGAGTTCCGACAACAATTACTAATGACAAAGCTGGATATTTTGATCTTACTCCTGTTGATCTTGGTGAAAATGCAAGAAGAGATATGGTATTGAACCTGGAAAAAATGGGTTTTGAAACGGAAGCTTCTCACCACGAAGTTGCTCCTGGACAACATGAAATCGGATTTAAATATAATGAGGCTGTAACCTCCGCGGATAATATAATGACCTTTAAATATGTTGTAAGAAATATTGCCATGAGACACGGACTTCATGCAACCTTTATGCCAAAACCAGTTTTTGGTATTGCGGGTTCTGGCATGCATACAAATATGTCTCTTTCAGATCTAAATGGAAAAAACATTTTTTATGATCCAGCAGGAAGATGTGAGTTATCTCAGGAAGCAATGTACTTTATGGGTGGAATAATTAAGCATATAAAGGCAATCACTGCAGTTACGAATCCAACAATTAACTCTTACAAAAGATTAGTACCAGGATATGAAGCTCCAATAAATATTGCCTGGTCAACAGGAAACAGATCTCCATTAATTAGAATTCCTGCAAAGAGGGGATCATCAACAAGAATAGAGTTGAGAAGTCCCGATCCATCGTGTAATCCATATTATGCATCAGCGTTATGCCTTCAAGCTGGTTTAAGAGGAATTGAAGAAAAAATTATGCCTCCAGAGCCAGTTAATCAGAATATATATGAGATGAATGCTGAAGAGAGAGCCGCAGCTGGAATTGAAAATCTTCCGGGGTCTTTAGATTCTGCTTTGGAAGAATTTAAGAAAGATGAATTTATTCAGGCAGCTTTGGGTAAGCATGTATCAGAGAGATTTATTGCTGCAAAGGAACAGGAAATAAAGCAATATAATGAACGTGTTCACCAATGGGAGCTTGATCAGTATCTTACAAGATTCTAGAATCAGTCTTTGTAGAAAAGGAGGCGGGAAAATGATTCGTGGAAAATATGTAGTATTAAAAGAAATGGAAGAGAAACATGCAGAAATATTGCAAAAATGGTATCTGGACAGGGATTTTCGCCGGTCCTACGATGCTTATTCAAGTGTTTCTATGGAAAATATTCTTAAAGATATCAGGGAAAGTGGCAGTTTAGAAGATCCCTCAACGGATAAAGTATATTATTTAGTTGCATCAAAAAAAGAAGAGAGTCCAATAGGCGTTGGATGTATTAGAAACATAGATCGTCAAAATGGAAATGCAGAGTTGGTTTTAGGTATTGGAGAAAAGGAAAAGCGCCTTGCTGGGTATGGTGTAGATTTAATGATTTCTCTACTTGATATAGTTTTCTACCAGCTTAATTTTGAAAAAGCTTACTTAAGAATTTCTGATAATAATGTTCTGGGATTAAAATCCGCTCTTAGTTTTGGCTTTGTGTCTGAAGGTAAATTAAGAAAGCACAGGTTTGTTGACGGGCAGTATGAAGACTTACACATTCTTGGACTAATAAAAGAAGAATATGAAAATCTTCCTTTAATTCCAAGATGGAAGGAAAGAAAATAAGATGAAAAAAAGGGGAACCATTTTTCTGATTCTGATCACAATTTTTTTATTAAGTGGTTGTAATAATCAGGTTCAGAAATATACATTTACCCAGGAGGAGCTTGGAGAATTTGAATCTCTGCCCAAATATAAAATATGGATTGGTGAGGGATATCTGAAGCTGGAGAAAAAGAATAATGCTCCTCATCTGATCTCCCTAGATCTATTAAGAATTGCTTTTCCTGAGTATTTGTCAGATATACCGGAAGATGGAGTTCCCAGATATGTAAAGGCTGAGATTTTAACAAAAGTCCCCCAGGCCCAGGTAACTGTAACAGAAAATATAGTTGAAATAGGAATAAATAAAAGGGAAGAGACGGAAAATTATAATTATGTAAATTTAAATTGGGAAGATCCTCTTGGATACATTTTTCTTGTAAATAAAGCATTTCCCTTAAATAAAAATTATGAGGATCAAAGTTTAAAGGAAATAAAAAGCCCTCATTTACAGCCTATGTATAACAATATGAGGTTATCTGAGGAAGCACTGCTGAATTTAGAGAAGATGGCGGATGCTTTTTACAAGGATAATAAATTACCTTTGATTTTAGTATCAACTTATAGAGATTATAATCATCAGGATCGACTTTTTACAAACAGGATTGCATCTAACAGAGCTAACTATGGTTTGAATTATGAAGATGCATATAAAAAAGCTTCGGAAATTATAGCGATCCCAGGCACAAGTGAGCATCAAAGCGGTCTGGCTATTGATTTTAGCAACAGTAGTCTTATGCAGAAGGGCAGAACCTTAGTAAGCGATTTCTCTAATGAAAAAGAGGGGAAATGGCTTTTAAACAGGGGTAAGGATTTCGGTTTTATTTTAAGATATCCAAAAGATAAAACTGATATTACAGAGATTGTTTTTGAACCCTGGCATTATCGTTATGTTGGTTACCCTCATTCTCAAATAATTTTTGAAAACAACTGGACTTTGGAAGAATACCTAGAGTATCTTGAAGTAGAATCAAAATATTTACATGAAGATTATGATTTATTTTACTTAGATTCTCAAAAAATATTTGGAGATGAAATCTATTATTTTGATGGTATTAAAATTGAGAATGATAATAAGGGTGGATGGATCTTAACAAAATTTAAAAAATAATTAAAGGCTGGAATCACTATATAAGTGATCCAGCCTTTTTTAGATCCTGAGATTTTTCTTCAAGATCTTCGTCTATAATTTCAAGATTTTTTATATCTCTTAAAATATTTTGATAAAGGAAGTGGAGTTTCTCTGGTCGTTCAATTTCTTTCCTATCTTTTAAACGATTAACAACATTTTTGTAGTTGCTTATATACAATGAAAAATCAGGAGAAAGATTTTTATCAATAAGCTCAAGAATATTATTTATGATATCAATCAGCCCCTGTATTTTAGAAATAATTTGCAGGGGTATATTTTTAGTGATTTCCATTTGAAAAATTCTTTCTTGAAGAGTAGTAAGTTCTTTAATATATTTTTCCGGGTTATCTGACAATTGATGATGAATACATTTACCTAGAAGAATATTTTTATCAATTTTTTCTAACAGAAGTATTTGCTCTTTTTGCAAAGAGTTGAAAAAGTTTGTTGCAAGAATGTAATCTTCCCTTTGATTTAAAAATTCAGAGTATAGGGTCTCGGTTTTCAAAATATTCTTCTCATGCTGTTTAAGGGGATAGTGAAAAGGAAATACTGCAGCAAAGGAAGTTGTTTTTAGAGACCCAAGATTTGTTTTCCCAAAAACATCAATGATTCTGTTTATCAAAGGGATAGCAGAAATTAAAGGGAAAGAATTAATATCAGAAATAGTTTTTTCCCCTGAAGAAATAATTGCACTTTCTTCTTCTAACCCGAAAGATGCAAGGTTATTTAAATTGCTATTTAAATATTCAATAGCCTCCTGGTTCATATCACAGGTGGTTTTTAGTTTTTTATAAATACTTTCTTCTATATCAATCAGATTTAGATCTTTCAAAGTGTTCAAACCTTTCTTTATTCACTATAATCAAATGTGAATATATATTATAATCAGAAGAAGGAAGTAAGTCGAGTATCTTTTGAGAAGAGGTGTAAAATAATGGCAACAGTATCAAATCTTTCTGATTCCAGATTGCGAAGAATTATAGAAACAAGCTTTTACGGTAACAATGTAATTAAGGTGAATTCCCTTAAAGAAGCTTATAATCTTGCTTCTAACTCCCCTGGAACCATTATAACAGACCAGAAAATAAAGGAACCAGAAAAATATGGTTTGCCTGAAGAAAGCAAAGTGTTGCTTTTTAATGATGGAAGAATTCTTGAAAGAAAAGGTTATTTAAGAAGAAATTATGATGATGAAATTTTAAGTAAAGAAGAATATGATGCTGAAATCAGGGAATTAATTTTTCAGGAACGATTCAGAAAATTTTATCACGCTTCTGTATATATAGGCACTCACAGAGAATTTATGGTGAAGGCTCATTTGCTGATTCCCCAGGGTTGGGAAGGAATTTTATACAACTGGATGCTTAACTTCCAGGAAATTAATGAAGAAAGCATGGAAGCCTATGATAATTCTTTAAGATTTAAAGATGAGGGAGATATTTTTCTTTTGGGAATTCCTGATGCTAAGCAAGAATTATTTCCAGAAGGCCTGACTCTTTTTGATGGAGATGGAAACGCAGGTATTATTTCAGGTCTGAATTTTTTTGCAGAATATAAAAAAGGAACTCTTGCCCTTGCCTGGGCAATTGCGGAAAGAAATAACTTTATTCCCTTTCATGGTGGACAAAAAAAATACTATATTAGCAAAGAGAAATCAAAAACAGCCCTTTTTGTTGGTCTAACCGGAGCTGGAAAATCTGTATTAATGAATCACAATCACAGAGATAACCTAGAAGAAGAATTCTTACATGATGACGCATTAATTGTATCCCTTAATAACGGGAGAAGCATAAGCATGGAGCCTTCTTACTTTGATAAAACCAAGGATGCAAAATTTACTGATGCGGAAATGGAATATGTTTTATCTGCTCAAAATCAAAGCGTTACTTTAAATCAGGAGAATTTAAAAATTATTCAGGGGGAAGATTCTAGAAATGATAATGGCAGAGTAATCCTTGCAAAGGAAGCCCACAAAAACCGGGTTCTGAGCATGAGCAATTCCCCGGATATTATTTTTTGGTTAATGAAGGATCCGGTGCTCCCACCGGTCTTAAAGGTAAAGTCACCAGTTTTATCTGCGGCTTTTGGAGCAACCTTGTCTAATATAAAAATTAAGAATACAGATTCCGATTTAATTAAAGAAACCGAACCTTTGATAATTCAGCCTTATGCCAATCCTTTTCGGACATATCATGGAGAGAAAGACTATATTCGTGTGCAAAAATTAATTACAGAAAGCAACATTGAGACATATATTTTAAATACAGGATTTTTCATGGGTCTGGAAATTCCGAAGGAAGTAAGTATTACAATTTTAGATAATATAATTTCCGGAGAGGGTGAGTTTACTTCCTGGAATGGTTTTTCTAATCTTGAGATTATGGAGATAATGGGATATAAAGCAGAGTTTTCTGATATAAATTACAAAAATTATTTTGTTACCCGCATTAGAGAAAGAATCGATTTTTTGAAGAAAAATGCTTATCCTCAAGATGGCATAAATGCTTTGGAAAAACTTCTTTCAGAAATAGTATAATGTACCAAAATGTGTTATAATGCTTTCAACAAAAATGGAGTTAATATATAACAGAGGGGAATAATATATGTTTGATAAAAAGTATTATATCTTTGATGGGGGACTTGGAACCATGCTTCAGGAAAATGGCCTGGAAGCAGGAGCCTGCCCTGAAGAAATGAACGTTAAAAATCCTGAGGCTGTTTATAAAGTGCATAAACTATATGCAGATATGGGAGCAGATTTTTTAAGCACAAATTCCTTTGGAGGTAACAGGTTTAAACTGGAGGAATATGGTTGTGGAGATAAAGTAAAAGAATTTAATATTAAAGCTGCAGAAATAGCTAAAAAAGCTGCAGGAGAAAAGGGTTTTGCAGCAGGTTCTGTTGGACCAACAGGACGCTTTCTACAACCTTTGGGTGATATGCATTTTGATGAAGCTTATGAAGTATATAAGGAACAAATTGAAGCCTTAGTTGAAGGTGGAGTTGATTGTATAATTTTTGAAACCTTTAATGATTTAGGAGAATTAAAAGCAGGAGTCATTGCTGCAAAGGATGTTACAAATCTTCCAATATTAGTTTCTCTTACTTATGAAAAGCAAAAAACTCTTACAGGAGTTTCTCCAGAGTCCGCTGCTATTGTAATGGAAGCCCTTGGTGTTTATGCCATTGGAGCAAATTGTTCCGGGGGCCCCAAAGAGTTATTTGAGGTTTTACAAAAATATCGTGAGGTAACAAATCTTCCTTTATTGGTTCAGCCTAATGCAGGAATGCCAGAGCTAAGGGATGGACAGGTATATTTTCCTCTTAAGCCAGAACAGTTTATGGAGGAAATGGAACCGTACTTTACCCTTGGAGGAATAAAATTTTTTGGTTCTTGTTGTGGAAGCAATCCGGAACATACAGCTGCTTATAAAAGGATTCTTCCGGAAAAGGTTATTGAACAAAAAAGAAGTGAAGATGCATCAAGATTTTTAGCTTCAAAAAGTAAATTTGTATTGATTGGAGAAAATCATCTTCCAAAATTAATTGGAGAAAGAATAAATCCAACTGCCAGAAAAAAACTGGCAGAGAGTATTAGAAATAACGATTTATCAGTAGTTCAAGAGGATGCATATAATCAGACAGAGAATGGCGCTCATCTCCTTGATATTAACGTTGGCATGGCAGATATAAATCAAAAGGAAAAAATGAAGGAAATTATTAACCTTATTCAACAAAGTATCGACACTCCTCTTGTGATTGATTCTACGGATCCGGAAATAATTGAAGAAGCTTTAAAGTTTTATCAGGGAAAAGCATTGATCAACTCTGTGAATGGGGAAAAGGAAAGCATGGAAAAAATTCTTCCCCTGGCAAAAAAATATGGTGCTGCAATTATTGCTTTGGCTTTGGATGAGGAAGGAATTCCAGAGAGCAAAGAAGGGCGTCTTGCTGTAGCTGAAAGAATTATGAATAAGGCTTTATCTCTTGGAATTAGCAAAAAAGATATTTTTGTGGACTGTTTAGTTCTGACAATGGGAACTAGCGATTTAGCTGCCAGAGAAACTCTGGATACAATTAAGTTAGTTAAGGAAAAACTGGGACTTTCAGTAGTACTGGGAGTTAGCAATGTATCCCACGGTCTTCCAGAGAGAGGGAAAATTAACGCAGCATTTTTAGCTGTTGCTATTTATAATGGATTGGACTTAGGTATTGTGAACCCTGAGAACAAAGAGATAATGAATTCCTGGGAAGCAGCTTCCTTAGTTGCCGGGCGAGATCCTCATGCGGGACATTATCTGGAAAGAAATTCTGCTCAAAAGGTATTAATTGAAGAAACAATAAAAGATGAAAGGGTGAGTTTTGATTCTGTTGCACAAATGGTAGTTAGAGGATCAAAAAATATACTTACACCAGTGGGTAAGCTTATTGAAGAAAAGAATTCCCCGGTGGATATTATAAATAAGGGGCTTATTCCAGGACTAAATATAGTTGGAGAAAAATTTGAAAAAGGTGAATATTATCTTCCTCAGCTTATGCTAAGTGCGGAGGTTTCTCAAAAGGCATTTGACTATCTTGAAAGCTTCCTTGGTGATGGTGGTAAATTTGAAAGTAAAGGAACCTTGGTTATTGGAACAGTAAAAGGTGATGTTCACGATATTGGGAAAAATATGGTTGCCGTTATGGTGAAAAATCATGGCTATAAAGTTATTGATCTTGGAAAAAATGTTTCTAAGGAAATGTTTATGGAAGCTGTTGAAAAGTACTCTCCAGATTTTGTAGGCTTGAGTGCATTAATGACAACAACAATGACTGAAATTCCAGGCACTATTAAATATATTAAAGAGAAATATCCAAAGCAAAAATTTATTTGTGGCGGGGCAGTAGTTACAGAAGAATATTCAACATCTAGTGGTGCAAATGGATATTGTAAAGATGCAGTTCATACTATTGCGGTAATGGAAAGGCTTAAGGAGGTTTAATTTTGGCGAAGAGTTTACAGGAAAAATTGCAGGAAAAGAAATTTGTAGTTACGGTAGAGGTAGATCCGCCAAAAGGAGCAGATCCCTGGGACACTTATGAGAAAATACGACCTCTTGCAAAAGTTGTGGATGCAGTAAATATTGCGGACAGCCCTATGGCCAGAATGAAAATGAGTCCTATTGCGCTGGCTCATCTGGTTCAAAATACAATGGGTCTTGAAACAATTTTTCACTTGACCTGCAGAGATAGAAATATACTCGGCTTACAATCAGAATTACTTGGTGCTTATGCAATGGGAGTAAGAAATATTTTGGCAATTACGGGAGACAGCCCCAAAAAAGGTGATCATCCAAATGCCAAAGGAGTTTTTGAAGTTAATTCAATAGGCTTAATTGAAGTTGCTGGAAAACTGAACAATGGTTTTGATAATGAAGGAAATCCTCTTGAGGATAAAACAGACTTTTTTATTGGTGCTGTGCTTAATCCAACTGCTCCAAATATTGAAGTTGAGTTAAAAAGAGTTGAAAAGAAAATTGAAAGCGGAGTTAATTTTTTCCAAACTCAGCCGGTTTTTGATGTTAAGCAGCTAGAGGAATTTATGAATAAAGCTCACAACATAAAAGTGCCAATTATTTATGGCTTAATGCCTTTAAAAAGTCTGAAACTTGCCCATTATTTAAATAAAAATGTTAATGGTATTCACGTTCCCGACAGATTAATTAAGCGTCTTGAAGACAAAGGACGTGAAGCAGGAATTGAAATAGCAAGAGAATTATATGAAGAAATGAAAACAATGGTCCATGGAGTTCATATTTTCCCAATGGGTGATCCATCAATGGCAAAATCCTTTTTAGGGGAGTAAAAAAATGCTAAAAAAAATGCAAAATATACTACCTCAATTGGAGGTAAGTAAATATCCGGAGCTTTCAGGAATTAGCGCAGAAGACATAAAAATTATTCAGAAAGCAATAACTTCAGAAATTGTATGGAAAGATTTAAATATTATTTCTGCTGGTGATAAAGAAATTATTCTTGAAGAAAATTTTAAAGTGGAAAGTTTTTATTTGCGGGAAGTATTTTTTGATGCAATAAAAGTAACCGTAGGCTGTGTAACTTTGGGAAAAGGAATTCCCCAGCTTATTAATGAAAAAATGTCTTCAGGTGAATATTATCTTGCAGCTTTGGCAGATTCTTACGCCTCCCAGTATGTTGAGCTACTTGCAGAAAAGTGGTTTGAAATGAGAAAGCAGGAGCAAAGAAGCCGAGGGCTTTTTCCAAC
>RZYW01000131.1 GCA_009930175.1 Clostridia bacterium | reverse complement strand
GATAAAAGTAAAAGATATTTAGAAGATTATTCTAATGCGGCAACTGATACTTTTTCAAATATTGAAACTGCTTTAAACAGTTCTTTTAGTAGTATGGAAAATACACTTGTTGAGTTTGTAACTAAGGGTAAAGCTAGTTTTAAGGATTTTGCTAACTCTGTAATAAGTGATATATCTAGAGTATTAATTAGACAATCTATTACTGGCCCATTATCTACATGGATGGGAGATGTATTTTCACCTGCACAAGCAGAGGTAAATATAAATGCAAAAGGAGGTATATTTTCTGGTGCGGGAATTTCTGCGTATTCTAGTTCAATAGTTGATACACCAACTATGTTTCCTTTTGCTAAAGGTATTGGACTTATGGGTGAAGCTGGTGCAGAGGCTATTCTACCTCTAACTAGAACCAGTGGTGGTGAGTTAGGTGTTCGTGCCAAAAATGAATCTTCAAATGTTAGTGTTCAAATTATAGACCAACGAACAAATTCTAATGCTCAAAATATACAGACAGAGGAGAGTGAAGGAGTCGATGGTCAAAAAATACTAAGGGTTATGATTAGAGATGAAATAAGAAATAGTATTAATAATGGTGCTTTAGATACCACATTTAAAGGTAACATGGGAATTTCTAGACGACCTATAAGGAGATAGTTAATGTCAACCCCTTTTCCTAGTAGTTTACAGCAAAAATTAAATGCTCAAGGGTTTAGTCATAAAGTTCAGGATAATATAATTCGCTCTGAAGTAGAAATGGGTAAACCTAAACAAAGGCAAAGATATACTACAATAGTTGAAGAATTTCAAGGTAATATTACTGTACATTTATCAGAAATTAATACTTTTGTGTTTTTTTGGAGGACAGATTTAAAAAATGGTGCACTACCTTTTACTTTTCCACATCCTTTTACAGGAGAGGTTACAGAAATGGAATTTTTAGCTCCCTATGAAATTACAAATCTTTCAGGAGAATATTTTAATATTAATATGAATTTTAGGGTGATACCATGAGAACATTAACAGTTGATGGATTAAAGGGAGTTTTATCAGCTACAACAGAACAGGTTTATCTATTTGCATTAAAAATAAACCATGATGATCTTGAAGAACCTATATATATTGTACAAAATACTACTGATTTAACAATTACAATGCCTTCAGAAGGGGATAAAGTTTTTACTGCTTATAGTTTTGAGTTTACACTGCCTGCTATTGAAGAAAATAGCTTGCCGCAAGCACAGATTAAAATTGATAATATAAATGATTTTTTAATCCCGTTTTTAAGAACAGCAGAAGAACCTCCAGAATTTGATATATATATTGTAAGAAAAGATCCAGATGCTACTAACGCTGTTATTGAAGTAGGGCCATTATCTTTTGTACTAAGAAGTGTTATCTGGGATGTTCGTACTATAGAAGGTACAATTACAACAAATTATGATTATTTAAATGAACCTATTATGAAATATAGATTTACCCCTGATATTGCTATAGGTCTTTTTGATTATAGTTATAAAGGTGCAGGAAGTTTTATTCGTGAAACTACTCCTGATGGAGGATATGTGAGTGACCCTCCACCTGTTGAAAACTGGTGGGATTTGCCTTAATGGATATTTCTTGGTGCGAAAAATACTTAGGTATACCTTATGTTAGTCTTGGTCGTGATTTTAAAGGTGTAGATTGTTATGGTTTAGTATACCTAGTATATAAAAATGAATTAGGTATTGAATTACCTTTAGTTAATACTAATTATAATAATGGTTTAGTTTGTAAAGAGGTTGCACCTTTATTTGAAAAAAATTTAGATTTATTTATCAAAAAAGGTCTAGTAAAAGAAACAAATTATTTAAACCCTTATAACTTAATTCTTTTTAGAAGATCAGGATATATAAGTCATATAGGTATTTGTTTACATGATAATTTATTCATTCATGCTGATTTAGGTTCTGAAACTTGTATTGAAAATGTAAAGAGAAATTACTGGAAACATAGAAAAGTAGGTGTGTATGAACTTGCAAGTTCCTGTTAAATTAAAACCGCTACCTTTAGGAAAAAGTGAAACTATTTTACTTACCTTCAAAGAAGGTACAAAAATAAAGCAAATTCTTCCAGACGATTTTAAAGGAATTATTGTATATAATACAAAATTTTTAAATTATAATGAGAATCCAGAACTTAAAGTAGATGATGAAATTGAAATTCTTGTCCCTCTTTCAGGGGGAGGGAGTGGAAAAGATACACTAAGATCTGCTGCTTTTCTTGCCGTTGCTTTTATTTCTACATGGGCAACTAGTGGTATACCTAACCCACTTACTAAGTTTTTAGTAGCAGCAAGTATAAATTTAGCTGGTGTAGCACTTGTAAACGCATTAATACCTATACAAGCACCAGAAGGGATAGATAGTAAAACAGCAGGAGAAGTACCTGGTTTTTCTACTAAATCACTTTCTGCATCTAGTAATAAGCCTGGAAGTTATCAAGTTTTCCCTAAAATGTATGGTGAAAGAAGAGTAAAACCTTACTATGCAGCTTCCCCGTATACTGAGGTTGTAGGTGAAGATCAATACTTGCATTTTTTATTCTTTCTTAATTTTGGGCCTATTAGTATTGAACTTCAATCGGGGGTAA
>RZYW01000130.1 GCA_009930175.1 Clostridia bacterium | reverse complement strand
CATCTCTGTCCTTTGCAGCATCACCATATACATAATCTCTTCCTTTAATGTATAAATCATAGGCTTTTTCTATGGCAGAAGAATAATCTGATTCTTCGAATTCAATTTTTTCAATTCTGGTTAAAAACGTTGTGTGCCTGCAATGATCTGACCAGTAAGTATCTATTAATTTCAGTTCAGTAATTGTAGGATTTCTTTTTTCTGTATCCCTAAAATATTCTCTGGAGAATAAAAGATCTTCAAAGCTCATAGCAAAGCCCTGAGTATCAGCAAAGTTTTTTAATTCACCTTCTGACATACTAATGAAATTATTTATTATTTCAACATCCTCAGGAGTTTCATATTTTTGTTCAAGGGTATCTGGTTTATCTTGTGAAGCTTCCCTTGAATCTACAGGATTTATTAAATAGTTTTTAATTTTTGCGAAATTTTCTTCAGAAATATTTCCAGCAAAAACATATATTTTCGCTGACTTTATTGTTGGTTTTTCCTTTTGGGTTAAAATCTGAACGCACTGTTCTGCGGAATCACTACGCTGATCATATTGACCTGGAAGATATTCAACTCCAAAGTATTTTTCCTTTCCACTAACAGGAAACTTCTCATCATAGACTATATCTGTGTTGCCTTCTGAAAATATATTATTCCTGGCAGTAATATATTCTTGATCTGTTATACCTTCTATATCATAACGATTCAATATTCTTATATTATCAATGTCTTTAATTAACAAATTTTCCTTTATATCTTTTAATAAATGGTCACTTGCAACGGAAAAACCTTCTTTTTTCTCAACAAAAAGCCTTTTCACCTTAAACATAAAACCACTCCAATCTTTTATTTGATTTAATTTTAACATATGGCTTATAATAATTATAATTAATATATTTAATATTATTGATAAGAGGTGCTTATTAATGAAAGTAAACTTTGAATTATACAAAGTTTTTTATTATTCAGCTTTATACTCTAATTTTTCTAAAGCAGGAAAAAAACTTTTTATCTCTCAATCTGCAGTAAGTCAGTCGATAAAACAACTTGAAAGCCAACTAAATACTACCCTTTTCTTTAGAAAAAATAAAAAAATATCATTAACCCCACAGGGAGAAGATTTATTTTCCTATGTTGAAAAAGCCTTTATCTTAATTGAATCAGGAGAAAGAACAATACAGGAAAAATCGGAGCTTCAAAAAAAGGAACTTCGAATAGCTGCCAGTGACACAATATGTAAATATTACCTTATTCCTTACTTCAAAGAATTTAATGAAAAAAATCCAGACATTAAATTGAAAATAATCAACAGAACTTCCCCAGTTTGTATCTCATTATTGGAGGAAGGAGCAATAGATTTAGCTATAGTTAATTTACCCGAGAAATATAGTATTAATTCCACTCTTGAAGTAAAAATCATCAGAGAAATACAAGATGTATTTATTGCAGGGAAGAAGTACATTGAATTATCTGAAAAAAATATTTCTCTTAGAGATATTAAAGATTACCCCTTTCTTCTTCTGGAAAAAAATTCAACTACAAGATTATTTCTTGATAAATTCTTGGAAGATCAAAATATTAAAATTAATACAGAAATTGAACTGGAAAGTATTGATCTTTTAGTAGAGCTTACAAAAATTGGTTTAGGAGTATCTTTTGTTATAAGAGAAGCTGTGGAAGAATATATTACCAAAGGTTCCATCATTGCTATTCACATTGAAGAAAAAACTCCCTCCAGATATTTGGGACTTCTAAATAACAAAGGACTTCCTTTATCCGAAAGTTCAAAAAAATTCATTAAGCTTTTTGCATAATATTTTTTATTTGATAAAATTAAAGGAAGGTTAACAGGAGGGAAAAATAATGGAATATAAATCACTTGGAAATACAGGAATAAAAGTATCATATTTTTGCTTTGGAGTCCTTCCAATGGGGCCACTGCAAGCTAACATATCACCTGAAGAGGGCGGAAAACTATTAAAGAAAGCATATTCCAGGGGCATTAATTTTATTGATACTGCTCAAATGTATAAAACATATCCACACATAAAAGAATCACTAAAAGGGCTTAAAGATGAAGATGTGGTTATTGCTTCCAAGTCTGGAGCAACAGACTACAAAGGTATGGAAAATGCTGTTCACGAGGCTTTGAAAGAAATGGGGCGAAATTATATAGATATATTTCACCTTCATTCAGCGAAATCTAAGGACAATGTGTTTGAAGAAAAGGCTGAAGCTTTAAAATGTCTTCTTGACTGCAAGGCAAAGGGCTTAATAAAGGCTATAGGAATTTCTACACATAATGTAAAAGTGGTAGAGAAGGCTGCTCTTCACCCTGATATCGATGTGGTTTATCCAATTATAAATGAGCCTGGTTTTGGAATAATAAATGGAACAACTGAAGAAATGAGAGAAGCAATAAAGCTTTGCAGTGAAAAGGGCAAAGGGCTTTATGCTATGAAAATTTTTGCTGGTGGTAATTTGGTAGGAGATATTATTAACGCTTTCAATTATGCAAAGAATATTAAAGAAATGGACTCCCTTTCAATTGGCATGATTAATGAAAAGGAGCTGGAGTTTAACCTAAAATTATTTTCAAATGAAATAACACAAGAAATGCTTCCTGAATGTAAAAACAGCAAAAAAATGATATTACT
>RZYW01000129.1 GCA_009930175.1 Clostridia bacterium | reverse complement strand
TTACACTATAGCAGGAATTCCAGAGGGTACTGGCTATTACATCTTTTTTGCCAAAGATGGATGGGTTAGTTTTGGGGAAGCTCTAAATATTGAAACCGGTCAACAAGAACTTAATTTAAATAATTCAATGACACCAACAGGAAATGGGATAATAACAGGAAGAATTCATGGGACTGTAACTAAGTTTTCTTTGATAACACCAGTATATTTATCAGATGTAAAGGTAGTGCTTAAAAATGGACAGGATCAAATAATAGGCACTGCAAATACAGATGTTGATGGTTTTTATCAATTAATGGAAGTACCCTTGAATCAAGAATTAGGAGTATTTTTCTTCAAAGATGGATATCTAATTAGCGAAAGAAATAATATAACATTAGAAGAACATGAGCCACCAGATAAGACATTGAATAAAGTAATGGCTACATTAGATGAAGCGGAAGATTTAGTTATTAGCTCAGAATTTTATACAGTAAATAGTTATAAAGCAACAGAAGAACAACATTTAGATTTAGATATAGAACTCAATAGTATTCAGCTAGATTCAGACTATTTGATTAATAATGGTACTAGAGTAGAAAATTTCCTTTTAAATTTAACAAAACCAATTGGTGTAGTAGTAAATGTTAAAGATGAAGCAGGTGAAATTAAAGCAGGTGATGATACCTTAGAGGCAGGATATATCCTTGTTCTTGAACATAATGATTCAGGTCTGATTAGAAAGTATGCAATCATTTTAGAGCCAGTATAGCACCTTAACCCGAAGGGGACGCTTCCAAAATCAGCGCGTTATCCACAGCTTTTATTAAATTAAGCTATTTTTTCGATTATAATCTAAAAAAATATAAAAATTATCATTTTTTTCAGTTATAACTTAATAAAATGGAAGCTTTGATGGAAGAAACAAGCCAAGGCAGGAAGCCCGGCCTTCGGCCTTGGCCTCCCGAATCTTTTTAATCTGAAATAAAAAAATTGGCAGGATCCGCCCCCTTAAGTTGAATTTAAATTTAACTTTTTATCAGGAGGCCGTTCCTGCTATATTTTTTTACCTTCCATTAACTCAGGACGCTTCATTTTGGATCTCGTTTTATCACTTTTTTCAATAATTACAATCTTTTAGATCTTACTGCTCTAATCCCCCAGCCTTCCTTCGATCTCCCCACCCTGTGGATAGAGTGAAACTTAAACCAGATTTTATTTTGTAATCTGGTTTTTAGTTGAACTAATCCAGCTCACAGTATTAATTGTCGGATAAAACGCTGATTTTAGAAACGTCCCATAATCAGCGCACCAAAAAGAAGCGTCCCCTAAAAATTTACATTTTATTAATTTACTTTTCTTTCTTCTGTGCTATTATATTTTTTATCGACAAGTAACCAGCTGGTTACTTGTTCATTTTAAAAGGCAGGTGTTTTATTTTGAAACAAAGGAATGCTGAGTGTTCTCGGAGCAAAATTCTTGACGTGGCGGAGGTTGAGTTCGCCAACTCCGGGCTTTTTGGAGCCTCGGTGAACATCATCGCCGAAAAAGCGGAACTTAATAAAAGAATGATCTACCACTACTTTGATTCTAAAGAGGGCCTTTATCAGGAAGTTCTTAAAGTTAATTTCAATAAAATTTTCGAACTTGAAAAAAATGCTTTTTCCCTTAATATTCATGAACAAAAGGAAAATCTTTCTCAAAAAATCCCCCAGTCCATTCGCCAAGGGATTGCCGATTATTACAACTTCCTGAAAAAGAATCCAAATTATGTGAAACTCATAACTCGGGAGGAACTGGCGGGAGGTCCTTACATCCACAAACTTATCCCGGACACATTTCTTTTGGGATTCGAAAAACTTTTGCAGATATACGAACTTGGAGTGAAAAATGGCATCCTGAAAAAAGGCCTGGACATTATGCAAATAATCATCAGCATCAATGCTATGTGCTTCATTCCCTTTACCCGTCAGGAAATGCTGAAGGAAATATGGGGGGCAGATTACGACCAAAAACTTGAAGAACGCCTTGAGCACATCACAAACATGATTTTAAAAGAAATTACAGAAAATACACATATTACAGAAGGAGATGCAAATTGAAATGAATTCATTTATAGAAAGCATAAAAACCAGGAACGTTAAGAACATTAAAAAAACAGGAGTCATCATATCCCTGGGGATATTGGCAGTAGTAATTTTTGCCACAACAAGCGGAGCTTTTTCCGACTCAGAAGATTTAACATTCACTGGAAAAGTTGAAGCCCGGGAACTGGATGTGCGAAACAAAATCCCAGGCAGAATTTCAGAAGTACTGGTTTCCCAAGGTGAAGATGTAGAAGTAGGGCAAATTCTCTACAAAATTGATCCTAAAGATCTTAATGTGAAAAAACTTCAAGCAGAGGCAGCCCTTAAGGGAGCAGAAGCCCAGCTGCAAAAGGGAATAAACGGTGCCCGTCAGCAGGATATCGCCTCAGCAAAATCTTTAGCAGACAAAGCCCAGGCAAAGGTTGACCTTCTACTTAAAAAACACGAAAAATATCAGGCTCTGGTTCAGGCAGGTGGAATGTCTCAAGATACCCTTGATGAATTCGAAACGGAACTTATTGCATCTCAAATGGATGCGGCGGCAGCTAAACAACAGTACTCAATGGCTCTTGAAGGAGCCCGTTCAGAAG
>RZYW01000041.1 GCA_009930175.1 Clostridia bacterium | reverse complement strand
CTTATCATGAGGGTTGGAAACTTTATCATTTGTTGTCTTTTTCACCTTATCATCCTCCTTGTATATATATTTCTCAAATACAAGGGAAAATCCTAAAAATACCTTGAAAAAATTCATAATTTATTAATCAAATTCTAATCTCAAACCTAAAGCTATCTGGGTTTTTTTATGGTAAAATTGGGTACATATTCTTTATAGAAACTTCAAGGTGGTGTCTTAAAATGTTGTCCTGGATTAAGGGAATAATTCTTGGTTTTGTTATGCTTCTTCCCGGTGTAAGTGGGGGGACAGCATTTGTTATTTTAGGGGTGTATGAGGATTTAGTAAGAGATCTGGCTAAGCTAAACCTTAAACCTCATTTAAAACTCTTTGGGGGAATAGTTATCGGCTTATTTTTAAGCGGATTTTTATTTTCTTTATTTTTTGAAAATCATAGAAATGAAGCAGCAGTTTTTCTTCTTGGAAGTTTAATTGCTTCAGTTCGTTTTGTAATCCAAACTGACTACAGGGTTAATCGTCAGTTGCTTGGTCTTTTTGCAATTGGATTTTTTGTAGGTTTTATTCTAGGTGCTAAACCAATTGGTGTTGGTGGCTATGTGGAAGATATTAGTCTGGCATTTATTTTTACCGGTGCTGCTTTATCTAGTGCTGCCATGGTAATTCCGGGTCTGCCGGGAAGTTCTGTTTTAATTCTTATGGGGCTGTACGATAATGTTTTTTATTATCTTAGTGATTTAAAAATTCTTCAGTTGCTTACTTTTGGAGCTGGAAGTTTACTTGGCATGTTTCTGCTTGTTAAGTTACTTGCAAGACTCTATGAAAAATATAAAGTATCTCTTTCATATATTTTTGCAGGTTTAATACTTGGTTCTGCAAGGGCTTTAATTCCTACGGAAATAAGTGTATGGATAGTGATCTTGTTTATATTAGGTTTTAGTACCGTATTGTTATGGGGAAAGAAAGCATTATAGCAGGGAGGGGAACATCATAATATTTAACTTATCAACCTTGGTTATGGCTCTTTATATAATACTTGCAACCCAGGTTATTGCACTCTTTGTGCAATATAGAATGAACATTAAAAACATTGGTGTAGGTTATTGGCTGGTGGGGTCTGCCTTAATGGTAACTGGCTTTATTTTTATGTCTTTTGTGAGAATAGAAGAGTTGCTGTTTTTTGCTATGATTTCTAATCCTTTAATAATATTAGGACATGTGTTTTTATATGTCGGAGTTCAGCAATTTTTAGAGAATAAGATAGAGAAATACAAACCTTTCATTTTTTTCTTAATTTTTAATTTAGTATATTACTACTTTATATTTATTAATAACAGCACATCTGCCCGCACAATTGCAATATCAGTTGCTCTTTCTTTTATATCCTTCATGATAAGTTACCTAATCTTCTTTAAAAAGAATAAAAAGGTTTCAGCTTCCACAATATTTACGGGTTCAATTTTTTCTCTTTATGGAGTTTTCTATATATTTAGAACAATCTATGTGTTCCTTGCTGAGCCTGCGGCAACATATATTGACGAAGCTGAGGTACTTATAGCTAGTTTTATTTTTGAAATTATAATGACTAATTTATGGACCTTTGGATTTATTATTATGTTAAATCAAAGAATGAATAATATTATTAAGAAGGAAAAAGAAAAGTTAGAAACAATTTTTAACACAAATATTGATGCTCAAATAATTTCAAGATTCGAAGATGGATTAATTATTAATATTAACGAAGGGTTTTCTTCTTTAATTGGTTATGAAAAATCAGAAATAACAGGAAGATATATAAAAGATATTAATTTTTGGAATAATCCAGAGGACAGAGATTTATTTCTTGCAGAATTAAGGAATAATGAGATTTGTAAAAATAAAGAATTTATGTTTCTGCGGAAAGATAACAGCCAATTTATTGGAACAATTTCATCTAGAATTATATTGATTGAGTTTGTTGAGCACATAATAAGTGTAGTTCATGATATAACGGAGAAAAAAGAAGCTCAAGATGCACTAATAGAAAGTGAAGAGAAATACCGTTCAATTTTGAATGCTTCACCAGATGATATAACAATCACAGATCTTGCGGGAAATATATTAATGATATCTCCTGCTGGTAAAGAAATGTTTGGTTATGATTCTGATTTTGAAGACTTTTCCGGGATGATGCTTCTTGACTTTATTGTTCCAGAGGATGTTGAAAGAGCAAAAAATAATATTAAAAAGTTGTATCAAGGTGGAACTTTAAATTCTAATGAATATAAAGGAGTACGAAGGGACAAAAGTATTTTTGATATTGAGGTTAACAGCAGGCTTATTTACAATGGAAATGGCGTTCCAACAAAAATGGTTTTTATTGTCAGGGATATTTCAGCGAGAAAGCAGGCAGAAGGACAAATACAAAAATTACTAGAAGAGCTTAAAATTGAAAAAAATATTGCACAGCAAAATTCAATTACTGACAGCTTAACCGGATTATATAATCGGAGATACTTTGATGAGTCTTTCAAAAGAGAATTTTTACGATTACAGCGTATTGGTGGAAAATTATCTTTGATTATGCTGGATATTGATTATTTTAAAAATTACAATGATACCTATGGTCATCTGGCTGGAGATAAGTGTTTAATAACGATTGCATGTAAGTTAAAAACAATTATTGAAAGAGGATCAGATATTATTGCCAGATACGGCGGGGAGGAATTCATTATCATACTCCCGGATACAGATGAAGAAGGGGCTCAATTATTAGGGGAGAGAATTCGAAAGGAAATTGAAGGTCTTGCAATTCCTCATTCTACTTCAAGTATTTCAGAGTTTGTTACTATAAGCTTAGGTATAGTTACGGTTAATTCAAACAATTTAACATCTCAAGAAGATGCATTGCAGATTGTTGATGAAAACCTGTATCGTGCTAAAAACAGCGGAAGAAACTCCTCAGTATTTTCTTCGATATAATAATGGTAAAATAGTCTTATATTATAGTTCGGGAGTGTTACTATGAATAAGAATTTTTATAAAGATCTGATAATAGAATCGCCCATTGCCTATGCATATTATAAAATTATATGTGATGAGTCAGGAATTCCTGTGGATTATGAATTTATTGAAGTGAATTCTGCTTTCAGAGAATTATTCCCTTTTGCCATAGGAGATATTAAAGGCAAAAAAGCCTCAGACTTTATGGATAAAAATACAGTTAAATATAAAGAATGGATAAAAATATTGGGAGAAACTGCTTTGGGAGGAAAAACCCAGGAATTTGAAGAAATTTCTCCTGACGGTTTAATAACTTTCAAAGTACAAGTTGTAAGCACTGAAAAATATTATTTTGTAACTTACACTACGGATGTTTCTAAGGAGAAAGATCAGTTTCAAAGGATTATTGAGAGTCTACCATTTTCTGTAAGCATAATAACTATTGCCGGAAAAGTGTTATATGTAAATAGTAAAGGAATGGAACTTTTTGATGCAGAAAAAAATGATTTTGGCAGAGACGATATTTTTAATGTTTGGGTGCATCCAGAAGATCGTGAAGTTTGGCTTAACGAAATTAGAAAAAACGGAGTAGTAAGAAATTTTCAAATGCATATGAAAACAAAAAAAGGTAAAGAATTTTGGGCTCTGGGCAGTGGAATTATAATGGATTATAAAGGTCAGAAATGTGTGCTTTCCAGTCAACATGATATTACGGAAATTAAAAAAATCCAGGATTCTTTAATTGCAAGTGAAGAAAAATATCGTTTTCTTACTGAATCCGTTTCAGATGTAATTTGGGTGTACAACATTACTCAAGACAGGTTTACTTTTTTAAGTCCTTCAATTTTACAATTAAGAGGCTTTACAGCAGAAGAAGCAATGGAACATAAATTTAGTGAATCAATGGATGCAGAATCATATGCTTTTTTACAAAAAGAGCTGGAAATAAAACTTAAAGAATTTTATGAGGATCCTCATGATTCAAAACCATATTTTACAGAAATACAGCAACCCTGTAAGAATGGCGAGTACATTTGGGTGGAAATATCCGCAAAAATAAGGCTTAATGATGCAGGAGAAATTGAAATTTTAGGTGTTACAAGAGATATTCATGAAAGAAAAAGAACCCATGATGAAATTATATTCCTAAGCTATCACGATCAGTTAACAGGTTTGTATAACCGCAGACACCTGGAAAAAATATCAGAAAAAATATTTAATGAGAACGAAGTTCTTTCTATTATCACAGCAGATGTAAATGGTTTAAAATTAACTAATGATGCTTTTGGACATACAAAAGGTGATGAGCTTCTTAGAATTTTTTCTAGTATATTATCAAAAAATAAAAGAGAAGATGATATTCTTATTAGAATGGGTGGAGATGAGTTTATAATTATTCTTCCACAAACAAAAAAAGAAGAAGCAATAAATATTATTCAAAATATTCAACAGGATATTCAAAATATTCAAAGTGATAATATATTCTTATCCGTATCTTTTGGATGTAGTGAAAAAAATAGTATGGATGAAAAACTTGAAAAAATGTTTATTCGAGCAGAAGATAAAATGTATCGAAATAAGATATCTGAAAGTAAGTCAATGAAAGATGAAACAATAAAAAAAATACTGGAGCAATTATATTTAAAATATCCTGAAGATAAGTTTTATAATGAAAAAATAGGTAATTTAGCAAAAAAAACAGGAGAAGCTATTGGTCTTTCTTTTGATGATAAGGAGAACCTAAAACTTCTGGGCAATTTCCATAATATTGGTAAAATTGTAGAGAACCATGCAAATGAGAAAAGAAAATATGCAGAAACCGGATATCAAATATTAAAATCCACAACCAGTTATTCTCATTTAGCAGATTATGTGTTAAGTCACCATGAATATTTTGATGGTTCTGGCTCTCCCCGTGGATTAAAAGGATATAAAATTCCACTATTATCCAGAATTATATCAGTAGCAGAAACTTGGGTGGATTTGGAAAAAGAAGGCAAAGGAATAGAAGAACTAAAAGAAAAAGCAGGAAAAGAGCTGGATGACAGAATAGTAGAAGTATTTATAGAAAAGGTATTGGGATGAAAGAGGGAAATATGAAAAAAGTTGAAGTAGTAGCGGCAGTTATTATTAAAAACAAACAAGTTTTATGCACGCAAAGAAATTTTAATAAACTAGATTATATTTCATATAAATTTGAGTTCCCTGGAGGAAAAATTGAGGAAGGCGAATCATCCACTGAAGCTTTAACAAGGGAAATTTATGAAGAGATGAATGCAAAAATTAATATTAGTGATAAGAATTTCTTTATGACAGTTGACCATAAGTATCCAGATTTTAATCTAATTATGCATACATTTTTGTGTAATGTTGATGATTTAACTTTTAATTTGAATGAGCATATTAGTCATAAGTGGTGTGATAGAAGTTGTATTGAAGATTTAGATTGGGCAGCAGCAGATATACCGATTGTAAAAAAGTTATTATCCGAGGACATACTATGAGTATTTTAGAAAAATTAAAAGATGGTTTAATAAATGGATATATCGATAAGACCAGATTAGCTGAGGAAGAATATAAACCTAAGTTAATAATTAATGATGTAGAAAAATCAGAAAAAGTTTTGACTACATTAAATCAAGAGTTACTATCTTGTGATAGGTTTTATTTTAATGTTGCATTTGTTACTTCAGGCGGAGTGACATCATTACTAAATACATTTATTGAATTAGAAAAAAGAAATGTAAAAGGAATAATAATAGCCTCTCAATATCAAAATTTTTCTCAACCTAAAGCCTTAGAAAAATTACTTAATTTTAAAAATATAGAATTAAGAATTGTTCCTAATGATAGCTTTAAACTTCATAGTAAAGCATATATTTTTCAAAAAAATGATACATATTCAATTATTATTGGCAGTAGTAATTTAACATCAGATGCTTTATGTACAAATAAAGAATGGAATATAAAGGTATTTTCAAACATAGAAGGCTCTTTTATTAAGCAAACTTTAAAAGAATATGATGAAATATACAATATTTCAATTCCAGTAACAAAAAACTGGTTAGAAACCTATTCTCATATCTATTATCAATTTAATAACTTAAGAAATACTAATACTCAAAGTATTTTACCTCCTCACTTATTACATAAGATTAATCCGAACAAAATGCAAGCTGATGCTTTAGAAGAATTACAAAAAACTAGAGAATCTGGTAATAATAGGGGTATTATTATTTCTGCTACAGGAACAGGAAAAACATATTTGTCTGCTTTTGATGTGAGAAGATTTAATCCAGAGAGATTCTTATTTGTAGTACATAGAGAGATAATAGCTGAAGCAGCTTTAAATAGTTATAAAAGAGTAATTGGTGAACATATAAGCATGGGTATTTTAGGTGGCGGTAAAAAGGACATTGATTCAAAATATATTTTTTCAACAATTCAAACAATATCTAAAGATGATGTTTTATATTCTTTTAAAAAAGATGAGTTTGATTATATTGTTATTGATGAAGTCCATAGAGCGGGTGCTCCTTCATACAAGAAAATTTTAGATTATTTTGAGCCTAAGTTTTTGCTAGGAATGACAGCGACACCAGAAAGAACAGATGGAGAAGATATATATAGTTTATTTGAGCACAACGTAGCCTATGAAATTCGTTTAAATCATGCAATGAAAGAGAATCTTGTGTGTCCTTTTCATTACTTTGGGATTACGGACTTAACTATAGGTGGAAATGTAGTTGATGACAACAGTGATTTTAGATATTTAGAGGCAGAAGAAAGAGTAAATAATATTATAGAAAAAGCAGAGTTTTATGGCTATTCTGGAGAAAGAGTTAAAGGTTTAATTTTTTGTAGTAGAAATGATGAAGCAAAAATCCTTTCTAATAAATTCAATGAAAAAGGTTTTTCAACAATTGCTCTTTCTGGAGCAGATTCAAATGAAGCTAGAGAAAATGCAATAGGAAGACTAGAACAAAATTATGAAGATAATAAATTAGATTATATTTTCACAGTAGATATATTTAATGAGGGTGTAGATATTCCTGCAGTAAATCAAATTATTATGCTGAGACCAACAGAATCTGCGATTATATTTGTTCAACAATTGGGTAGAGGCTTGAGGCATTATAAAGATAAAGAGTATGTTATTGTTTTGGATTTTATTGGCAGTTATCAAAAGAACTTCTTTATTCCGATGGCTTTATCTGGAGATAAAACTTATAACAAAGACAATTTAAGAAAATTTGTTACATTAGGAACTAGGGTAATGCCAGGAGCTTCAACAGTTAACTTTGATGAAATATCAAAAAATAGAATATTTAGTGCAATTGATTCAGCTAGATTTAATGAAAATAAAGTAATAATAGAAGCATATAATAATTTAAAGGTTATGTTAGGAAGAATACCAGAATTAGATGACTTCGATAATTATGGGTCAATTGATCCTATTAGAATTTTTTATAATAAAAATTTCGGATCCTATCATAATTTTTTAAAGAAAAATGAATCAAGATACAATGTGGAATTAACTTCTAATCAGGAAAAGTTTCTTGAGTTTATTTCCAAAAAAATAGTAGTAGGGAAAAGACCCCATGAACTTATTTTATTAAAGATATTATTGTCAAATGATAATGAAATATTTAGTAAATTATCTCATGAATTAAAATTAAAATATAATATCTTATTAAGTGAAATTGAAAAAAACAATATTTTTAACATCATGACAAGTAACTTTATACAGGGTACGGGTAAGGATGCATTTAAAGATTGTATTTTTTTGGAGGAAGATCTTTCTTTGGAATTCAAAGAAGTGAAAATTTCAAAGAAATTCAAAAAAGGACTAGGTAATCAGGAATTTAGAAATGCCTTAACTGATTTAATACAATATGGCCTTAAAAGAAATGCTAAAGATTTTGGGGAAAGATATAAAGACACTAATTTCCAACTCTATCAAAAGTATACATATGAAGATGTATGCCAATTGTTAAATTGGGAAAAAGGAATAGTAGCCCAAAATATTGGTGGATATAAATATGATGAAAAAACGAATACATATCCAGTATTTATTAATTACCATAAAGAAGAAGATATTAGTGATACTATAAAATACGAAGATCGTTTTATTTCTCCCCAAGAATTAATTGCAATTTCAAAATCCAGAAGAAAGTTGTCTTCAAAAGATGTTGTACAAGCATTAAATGCAAAACAACTGGGAATAGAAATGCATCTTTTTGTAAGGAAAAATAAAGATGATAATGAATCAAAAGAATTTTATTATTTGGGTTTTATTGAAGCTACTGGAGAAGCCAAAGAAATAGTAATGGGTGACACTGGTCAGTCAGCGGTAGAAATTCATTACAAACTTGAAACATCAGTAAGGGAAGATATTTACAGCTACATTACAAACTAACCAACGAGGTAAACATATGATAAGAAAATTTCAACCTGAGGATCTTCCTCAGGTTATGAACATTTGGCTTGAAGAAAATATTAAGGCCCATAACTTTATAAATTCCCAGCATTGGGAAGAAAACTATGCCTTTGTCCAGGGTATTATTCCCCAGGCAGAGGTATATGTAATTTTAAATGAAAATATAGTTGCCGGATTTATTGGTATCGATAATGGTTTTATTGCCGGTCTCTTTGTTAAAGAAGCTTTTCAAGGCAAGGGTTTGGGCAGAAAGCTTATTGAAAAGGCAAAGTCGGAATATACCAGACTTTCCTTACATGTATATAAGAAGAATGCACAAGCTATAGAATTCTATAAAAGACTTGGCTTTTTTGCTGAGTCCGAAAGAATTGAAGAAGCCAACGGAGAGGAAGAATATGTAATGGTCTGGGAAAAAAATAAACTGGTAATTCTTGAAGAACCCTTTGTTTCCAGTGAAACAATAGAATATTTAAAAAATGAAAATGTTAAGGTTTTGAAAAACAACAAGACAGAAGAAATTATAGATTCTTCAGGAATTCAGTTTGTTTCCGAAGCTGAATTTTTATCATTATATAATCAGCAGGGTATTATTTATACCAATTCAGAAAATGCTTTGTCCTGGATTATTAATAACATAGATGATAAAGAACTTTTGGCAACAATAGATAATGTAAAAGATAAAAACAAATTCCGGGAAATTTTAAAGCCCCTGGATCCTGACTTTTTTTATAAAGAAGTATCTTTAGAAAATCTTGAAAATATTAACCCCGGGGAGCTTCCTTTGCCTTTAATATTAAAACCATCAGTTGGTTTTTTCAGTGTTGGAGTATATACCATTGAAAGTTCAGAGGACTGGGATAAGGCTGTTAAAGAAATTAAAGCTCAGCACAAAGAGTGGAAAAACACCTATGCTGAAAGTGTTGTAAGTGATGGAATGTTTATACTGGAACAATATATTACTGGATATGAATATGCCATAGATGCATACTTTGATAACAAAGGGAATCCAGTAATTCTTAACATTATGAAGCATGAATTTTCAGGAAGTAAGGATGTAAGTGACCGCCTATATTATTCAGGTTATCAGGTAATAAAACATAATCTTGAAAACTTTACTAATTATTTAAATGAAATAAATAAATATTTAAAAGCAAAAAACTTTCCAGTGCATATTGAAATCAGGGTTGAAAAAGGGAAAATAATGGCAATCGAGTGTAATCCTATGCGATTTGCAGGATGGTGCACAACAGATCTGACACTTTTTGCTTATGGCTTTAGAACCTATGACTACTACTTAAACAACATTGTCCCTGATTGGGATTCCTTGCTTAAAGGTAAGGAAGATATTCTTTATGGAATGGTAGTACTTGATAAGTCAGGAGAAATTAATGAAAACACCAGTTTCGACTATGAAGGAATAGAAAAGTGCTTTGATAAAGTTCTTAAAATAAGAAAGCTTGATTATAAAAAGTATCCTGTATTTGGTTTTGTTTTTACAGAAACTAAGGTAAATAATAAGGGTGAGCTGGACAGGATGATGACAGAAGATTTGAAAAAATATCTTAGGTAAGGAATGGTTTTATGGTACATGTAGTTTATTGTGATGATAAAGAAAAAGCTTTGGGAAAAATATTAAATGGGACCAAGACAATGGTAGTAAGGGGAGCAGCGGGGAGAAAAATACCTCACAGCCGTGTTTTTCCCGGTGAAACTTTATACTTTATGGAAAAAGGCAGCTTTAAAATAAGTGCAAAAGCTGTGGTTAAAGATGTGCAAAATTATGTGAAATTAAGTGATGAGGAAATTATACAAATACTTTCAGAAAATCAAAACAAACTAAATTTATCTGAAAAACAAAAGGAAAGATGGCACAAGAAAGCACTTTGCCTTGTGGAATTTGAAAAACTTGAGATAATTGAGCCATTGGAATTTCAACATCAAAAAAACATGGATGACTGGCTGATTATTGAAAAAATTGAAGATGTCCTTGAAGGTTCAAGTAAAGAATATAATTATGAATTATCAAAATTTTAGTTGGAACTAATTTTAATTTTTTCCGTCTGTATTATTAAATGCAAATAACAGGAGGAAAAAATATGAAAAATTTATTAAAAAAAACCATAGCCACGGGAACCATAGCAGCATTTTTAGCAATTCCAGGTGTGGCTGCAACCAATGATATTATACCTATAAAGTATGAAGCACACTGGGCTCAGAGTGTTGTAATTGAATTATCGGAGAATTCGGAGTTTAGAGATTTGTTGAATAATAAAAATTTAAATTCAGTTATAAATCTTGAGGATTTTCAAAAAGCAGTGAAAATTTTAATTGATGAAAAATATGAAGGTAATGCAGATTCAACTACAAGAGAAGCAGTGACTGCAGAGCTGGTAAACATCTGGAGTCAAAAAACAGGAATAAATCTTAATGAAGTACCGATATTAAAAATGATTTTTTACAGTGATTTTTCAGAAATTGACTCAAAATATGCTCAGGGAATAAATGTTGCTTATATGAAAAACATTGCAAAAGGCAGGGGAGAGGGAATTTTTGCTCCTAAAGCTAATGTAACTTATGGAGAGTTGGCGGCATTTATTAAAAAAACTAATCAGGCAATTAATTTGGAAAAAGGTATTGCTGCGGGTAAGTTTGAAACCAGAGCAGACTATAGCATTAAAGATGGAAAGATAACTTTTGATTTTGAACTTTTTAGTCACTACACTCAAAGACAAGATTTGATTTTTGGCTCAGGACAGCAATTTGAAGTAACTGTTGAAGATGAAAAAGGTAATGAAGTATACAGATTCTCCGATGGCAAAGCTTTCACTCTGGCTTTGGTAATGAAAAGTATTGAACCAGGTGAGTCTTTAGTTTGGCAGGATGTCTGGGATATGATAGATAAAGAAGGAAATAAAGCAGCTGAAGGAAATTACAAGGCTACTATCAAAATATTGGTTATTCATGAAGAGGGAGAAAAGCCAATACCTGAAGAACAGTTAACAAAGGTAATTGATTTTACTATTTAATTTAAAATTGGTGATTTGAATGAATAATAATTTTATTCTCAGTGCAAAAATTAACCGGGAGGAAATCCCGGTTAATTCATATATCAAAGAAATTAAAGCAATTGCAAATCTGAGAGAATTAAATTTTGAAAAGAATATAACCTTTTTTGTAGGAGAAAACGGAACAGGGAAGTCCACCCTTCTTGAAGGGATAGCCGTTGCATTTGGTTTTAATCCTGAAGGGGGAACGAAGAATTTTATGTTTTCCACTAAGGATACCCATTCTCCTTTAAAAGATGCTCTAACTTTAGTAAAAGGAATTTCCAGGCCAAGGGATGGATATTTTCTTCGGGCAGAAAGTTTTTATAATCTTGCTACACAAATAGATGAATACGAGAAAGATATCCCAGGGTATTTGGAATATTATGGTGGGAAGTCCCTTCACGAACAATCTCATGGGGAAAGTTTTTTATCACTCATACAAAACAAGTTTCAAGGAAAAGGTTTGTATATCCTTGATGAACCAGAATCGGCATTGTCTCCTCAAAGACAACTGACATTACTTTATACAATACATGAATTGGCAAAACAAGGTGCTCAGTTTATTATTGCCACACATTCTCCAATTCTACTAGGAACACCAGGAGCAGCAATAATTTCCTTTGATAATGGTGAAATACAGGAAATTAGCTATGAAGAAACAGAAAGTTATAAGATTACAGAAATGTTTATAAATCAAAGGGAAAGGTTATTAAATAAGTTGTTAGACTAATTATATAACTGGAGATGATTTTATGAATAAGTATGTAATTTTTGCTTTTAATGGTAACCAAATGTGCTTTGTTCATGTACTTTTGAATGCTCTTGACATGGAAAGTAAAGGTCTTGAGGGGAAAATAGTAATTGAAGGAGAAGCGGTAAAATTAATAAAAGTTATGGAAGAATCTGCGAATCCTTTATATCTTAAAGCTAAAGAAAAAGGATTAATTGATGCAGTTTGCAAAGGATGTTCAGCAAAAATGGGAGTTTTGGAATTTAACGAGGGAACAGGTCTTCCAATAGTAGGTGACATGAGCGGTCATCCATCAATGGAATCATATATTTCAAAAGGATACCACATTATAACTTTATAATAATATTTAAATAAAAAGGGGCTCTCTATAAT
>RZYW01000128.1 GCA_009930175.1 Clostridia bacterium | reverse complement strand
GAAAGAAACTTTTTAATCATTACAATAATACCATAATATTGCAAATTTTAAGTTTACGAGATAGGTTTTTTGTTTATTTTAATAGAAATAAATGAAGGGAGTATGAATTTAACATGAAGAAAATTGGTATTTTTGTTCAGGATTTATATAACGAGGTGGAACTTTGGGTGCCTTATTACCGGCTTTTGGAGGAGGGATATGAGGTTATTCTTATCGCTTCGGGGAAGACCAAGCATTTCAAGAGCAAGGTGGGGATGCCTGTTGAGGCGGATTTGCTTTCTTTTGAGTGTCTTGATGATGATTTTGACGGGATTGTGATTCCCGGGGGTTATGCTCCAGATAAGATGCGTTTAGATAAGTCTACGTTGAAGATTGTGAAGAAGGCTTTTGACGAGGGTAAAGTGGTGGCGGCGATTTGTCACGCAGGCTGGGTTTTGGTTTCTGCGGGAGTTATCGGCGGGAAAAAATTTACCTGTTATCCAAGCATCAAGGATGATCTGATTCACGCTGGTGGTCAGTATTTTGATGAGGAGGTAGTGATAGACGGGAATCTGATTACATCGAGGATGCCAAGAGATCTGCCTGCCTTCTGCAGGGAGATTGTGAAGGCATTGAAATAAAATTTTTTCGCGGAGGAGGGGACGCTTCTATTTTCCGCGTTTTATCCACAGGGTCAAGGCTGTGGATAAAACGCGGAAAATGGAAGCGTCCCCTCTTGCTTTTTATTCTGCATGCGTGTATACTGTGCATATACGTTATATACGCATGCAGAATGGACAAGGAGGCTGTATCATTTTGAAAATAATTTTATCTAATTCTTCTCCGGAACCTTTGTACGAACAAATAATCCGGCAACTTAAGGGAAATATAATAAAAAGGATTCTCGAACCTGGTGATCCTCTTCCTTCCATCCGGGTATTAGCTAAAGATTTGCAAATTTCTGTAATTACAACAAAGCGGGCTTATGAGGAACTGGAGCGGGAAGGTTTTATCGAAACCATTCCAGGAAAAGGGTCCTTCGTTTCCTCTGAAAACCAAGATTTTCTTCGAGAGAAAAGGTACCGGGATTTTGAGGATCAGTTGAGGGTTATCGTCAATGAAGCTCGAGAAATCGGACTTAGCCAAAAGGAAATTTTTGAAATCGTATCAATTTTTTATGAAGAAGGTGAAAGCAATGATTAATTCAAAAAATATCATGAACGAGGACAGTAATAAAAATATTCTCCAGGTCAAAAACTTAAATAAAACTTTTAAAGAATTTAAACTTCAAAATATCAATTTTTCTTTAGAAAAAGGTTACATCATGGGACTCATCGGCCCAAATGGATCGGGCAAAACAACTTTGATAAAAATTTTGATGGGGCTAATGAAATCCGACTCCGGGGACATCTCCATCTTTGGCCTGGACAAAAATGATAAAAAAAATTGCATTCCTATTAAAGAGAGAATCGGCTTTGTTTACGATGAGAATTACTTTTATGAAGAACTTACAGTGAAGGCAACGAAAAATTTTATTGCTCCTTTTTATAAAAACTGGAATGAAGATAAATTTATCCAGCTGCAAAATAACTTTAATCTTCCAGAAAACCGAAAGGTTAAAGAACTGTCAAAGGGGATGAAAATAAAGCTATCTTTGGCTTTAGCTCTTGCGCATAATCCAGATTTAATTATTATGGATGAGCCAACTTCCGGGCTAGATCCAGTCTTCCGTTCTGAGGTTTTGGATATCTTGCGGGATGTGATTCAAAATGAGGAAAAGGGAATTTTGTTTTCCAGTCATATTACCACTGATCTGGATAAAATCGCGGATTACATCACCTTCATAAACAATGGAGAAATGGTTTTTAGCAAATCTAAGGAAGAAATAGGTGATGAATTTTTGTTAGTTCGGGGGGACACTACTCTCCTGGAATCTTTTGGTGAAGATGAAAGAAATTGTTTTATCAGCATCAAGAAAAATGCTTTTGGATTTGATGGTTTGAGTAAGGATCCGGGGAAAGTTAAGAAATTTTGCGGAGATGGTGCTTTATACGAAAAAGCTTCTCTTGAAGATATTATGGTTTATTATGCAAGGGCAGGTGAAAAATAATGTTTAATTTGGTAAAAAAAGACTTTTTGTTACAGAAAAAAAGCATATATTTTGTAATTGGATACGGGATTTTTATCTTTTTCGCTTTTCAGGATGCGGCTTTCGCTGGGTTTAAATATATCATGGGGGGATCGGCGATTTCCTACATTTTGATTATGACTGCCATTGCCCACGAGGAAAAAAACAATTCAGATGTGATTCTCAACAGTCTTCCAATTTGCCGAAAGACAATCGTGCAAGCTCGGTATTTGATGATTTTAGTATCAATAATTTTTACTATGGTCATGATGGGATTGATAGGTTTTGTTATTTATACTGCGGGATTCCCAGCTCTTGACCGGTTGATTTCTGTAAGTGATTTTTTGGGAGTTCTCCTGGGAGTTGCTTTTCTGAGCAGCGTTTATTATCCACTTTTTATTAAATTTGGGGGTAAGTATATGCGGATTTTTAATATTGTTTTATTTATGATAATTTTCTTTCTGCCCTCTTTTCTAGGAGGAATCATTGCCGAAAACCCTGGTAATCAAATGTTGCAAAATTTAGGAGATAAAATTAACAGCATTACTGTTCCAGAGTTTTACTGTATAAGTCTGCTGATATCAATTTCAATGCTGCTAATTTCAT
>RZYW01000127.1 GCA_009930175.1 Clostridia bacterium | reverse complement strand
GTCAGCGGGTTATCGAGCGTTTCAGCTCGTATCAAAGGCACTTGTAACTTGACAGGAATGTGCTTCGAAATGCCAAACGTTTCATATACCCATCCGTTATAGGCAAGCGTAGAACCGGTAATTATACATTTTACTAATTTTTAAAATAAAAAATATGGATTTTAGTGAATGGCTTTCAGTAATTAAGAAGGAAGTTCCAGAATTGGATGCTTTCATTTCTAGACTTGAACCTTTCTTTTTGGACTCAGGATTTAATGGTGTTGAATTCGAGAAGAGGGTACATATTGGAATAAAAAAAATGGAAGATGAAGTTGATGCTTACTTAATCGAGAAGGAAGATGCTTAATATAAGAAAAATTAAAATCGAAAATTTTCGTGGAATTAAATCACCAATTGATATTGATTTTGTTAAAGGAGGAAAATTAACATCTGCGTTAATATACGGTCGTAATGGCACAGGTAAGAGTTCAATAATTGATGCTTGGGAGTGGCTGATTAATAAAAAGATAGAATCATTATCAAAAGATGGCATTAACGAAAATGATTATCCTCACGTACAAAGTCATGGAGATAACGTATATATAGAAATTGAATTGTCAGATCAATCAACATTTTCAGTGAAAGCGACTTTTGATAAATCAAAAATAACCATTCCAAATTACTCAAGCTTTTATCAGGACTTTAAATCTCACGCAATCTATCCTAATTATCTAAGATATTCTGATTTGCAACAATTTGTGTACAAAACAAAGGGTGAAAAGTATAATTACATTGCTAAATACTTCGGACTAGAATCTTTTGCCAAAAAGCAAGCAGATCTACAAAAAAGTGCTGGGAAGATTGAACTTATTTACCAAGATTATAGTCGACAACATGCTGAAAATATCAAGAAAATAGTCTATCTAACTGAACATGATTCCTTTGACGAAAAAGTGATAGTAAATTGCATAAATGCTATCGCTGAAAAATACAAAATAGGTGCTATTAGTCAATTTAATGAAGCATTTAAGACAAAAAATGCACTTTCAGAGATAGTTAATACTAATCCTATAGCAAACGAATTAGCAGAATGGAAAGCGTTTAAGCAAAGAGTGGATCAATTTTATCGTTTTCCGATAGATTCTAACGAAATTCATGAGCTTGAATTGAAATTTAAAGAACTAAAAGAAGATGAGGCAAACATTAAAAATTTGATTTTGTTAGATTTATATTCTGCAGCTAGCAACGCCATAATAAAAATTGATAATAAATCTCAATGCCCTGTTTGTGATCAGGAATTCGATGGAGATTTAGAGCATTATATATTTTCCAAGAAAGAAGCACTTAATGAATTAAATAAGAAAAGATTAAATTTTATAAGAGAAAGAGATTCAATAATCGAAAAGATTGAACTAATTTATAGAAATGTTCTTAGTATTCAGTTGGAGAATAGTGAGAATGTGAAAAATACATTAAAACCGATATTTGAAGATTTTGACGTTATTTCAAAAAAACTGCCAGAAGACCTTGTAGAATTAAAGAAGGATATTTTAGAATTATCCGATATAAACCTTGAAACAAAAGAAGAATTTTTGGCAATTGAGAATTTAAGACTAAAAAAAGAAGAGTATTTTAAATCATTAGATGATAGGATTAGAGTCTTATCTGAAAATGAAGAGGCCAAGAATCTTGCCATAAACTTTGACAAGCTAATACAGATTCTTTCTTCTTATACCATCTATCTTAAAAATCAATCAAAGGTTGAATACCTTTCTACTATTTCAAGAAACATGTCTATCGTTTTAGCAAAACTAACATTATTTATTCAAACCCAAATTCAGAATATTTTTGCCGTTATTGAAGAAGATGTCATTTCTTGTTACAATTTTTTAGAATCATCAAATCAATACCTTAAAAACCCTGCAATTAAGTTAGTTACTGGACGAGATAAAGCGATAGAATTGGAAATTGAGTTTGCTGACAAGAAAATTACTCCTGCTTACAAATACATGAGTGAGAGTCAGGTAAACAGTTTTGGTCTATCAATTTTTTTAGCTGCAACCAAATACTTTAACTCTACTTTCAAATTTATAATTTTAGATGATATCGTTAATAGTTTCGATGCTTTTAAAAGGCCAAAAGTGTCTCAGCTAATAGCAAATAGGTTTTCTGATTTTCAAATTCTCATGCTGACTCATGATCAAATATTCTTTGATACAGTTCAAAAAGATTTTCCTCAATGGAATAGATATAAATTTACAGGCTGGGACTTAACTACAGGTCCAAGATGTATATTATCGAGAAACTATATTGAAGAAATTCAAAAATTAATTGAAGAAGACGATCCAATTGGTGCTGGCCAAAAACTGGGGCGGTATTTAGAATTGGTTCTTGCAACCATTAACCAATGTATGCAAACACCAATTCAATATAAATTAGAGAATGTATATACACTAGCTGAGTTTTATAATCCTTTGGTTAAACGCTTCAAAGAAAAACTTAAACTGGATGGAAAGGTTCACAAAATAAATAGGCTTTTCGGAGAATTTGAACAAGGTACAATTTTTAGAAATTATTGTGCTCATTTTAAAAATGAGCAAACTCAGTTCACAACAGATGAAATAGATGCTGTTTTCAAAAAATGGTTGGAGATTGAGGATGAGTTGTACTGTCCAAAATGCAAATCTTATTGTGCATATGAGTCAAGTAGTAAAGATGTGTTTATTAAGTGTAATTGTGGACTACTTGATTTGAAAGAAGAAGGCAAATATATGTAAAAAACGCCTGCCTATAA
>RZYW01000126.1 GCA_009930175.1 Clostridia bacterium | reverse complement strand
TGTTTTTAATATCTCCAGATCTTCCTTGGTCAAAGTATCATCCAATAATACTGCTGGTGCTGGATGCTCTGTTGATCCGCATACTGGGCAGGGTTCATTTTCTTTTAATTCTCTTGCAATAATTCCAGCCTGCTGATCCAAATATGCAGTATTTTTTACTTCATAATCTTTTTTAACTTTTTGGGATTCACCTTTAAGCTCTAAGTACTTATTTTGTGCATTTTTTAATTCCAGTTTAAGTTTGTTATTACTATTAACCAGAATTTCTAAATCCTGTAGTTCTTTTTTCTTTTGATTTAATTTTTCACTTTCCTGCTTATTTTTTTCCACAATAATACTGGCATCTTTTAACTTGAGAAATTCTTTTTTCTCTTGTTCCAGTTTGCCTTCTGATTCCTCTTGAATTTTTGTTATATTCAAAAGGTTCTTATTAAAGCTTTCTATCTTTTCTTTCTTTTCCTTCAAATCTCTTTGCAGACTATCCAGTTTCTCATACTTAACAAGCTCAGCCCTATGGCTACTTATTTTTTCTGCAAACTTTTGAATTTCAGGTTTCTTTTCTGCTTCTTTTTCATAGGTTTCCTTAAGGATGTTTAATTCGTTACCTTTCTCTTTCTTAAGTAATTCAGACTGAATTAGTTCTTTTCTTGCCTTTTCTACTTCTCTGGCTGTTCCCAGCTGGTTGTTTATATCTCCTATCTCTTTTTCTAGAGCTTCAATTTCAGTTTTAAGTAACTTCTCTGCTGACTTATCTTCCTCTATAATCTTTTCTGCTACTTGCACTTTATCTGGGAAAGTTATTTCATTCTTTTTAGCTTTTCCCAGTTCAATATTCAGCACATTATCTTTTTCACATAGAAATCCATCAATGTACTGGCGGATACTGTTTTCCAGCTGTTCTTTAATTTTCCCGGACTCAGATAACTCTTGTCTTAATCTGTCTTGAAGTACCTGATAATATTTTGTGTTAAAAATCTCTCTGAATATTTTTTGTCTGTCTTCTGTGGTTGCCAGTAAAAGCTTTAGAAATTCTCCCTGGGCTATCATTGCAATCTGGGTAAACTGGTTTCTGTCTATTCCTGTAATTTCTATGACTTTATTTGTAACTTCTTTAATTTTTGTTACAACTGTGCCATCGGGAAGATTCAATGTAGCATCGGCTTTTTGCTGGGTAAACCCATCCCCTTTTTTAGCTGGGCGGGTATATTCAGGATTCCTTTCCACTTTATATCTTTGTCCTGCATATTCAAATTCCAGTTCAACAAAGGTTGGAGTTTCCGGTGCGGCGTACTTACTGCGGAACATTGAAGCCTCACGATTTTCTCCACTGGGATCTCCATAAAGAGCATAGGTAATTGCATCAAAAATTGTGGTCTTCCCTGCACCTGTATCTCCTGTAATCAGGTAAAGGCCTTTCTTCCCCAGCTTTTCTAAATCCAGGGTTGTTATTCCTGCATATGGTCCGAAAGCACTTAGAGTAAGTTTTACTGGTCTCATTTCTGCCCCTCCCATATTTTTTCTACCAGCTCTTTTAAAAGGTTTTCCTGTTCTTCATTTAAAGACTGATTATTTTGGAATTGATAAAATTCACTGAATAAATCTGTTGGTGATTTTTTTTCTACAGATGGTCCTTCTGATATTGTTATGCCTTTTCTGGTTCGGGTGTTATCGTAATCCAGCTTCATTATATTGGGGTAAATAACTCTAAGCTTACCTAAAGCCTCGGGTATCTCTTCTTCATCTGTTAAGGTAATGCGAAGATAGTCTTCTCTATTAGTGTTCTCATAATAGCTTTTGGCTGTAATGTCTAAATATTTTCCTTTTATTTCCCTCATATCTCTTTTGGGTATTAAAGGAATTTCAAATATTTCAATATTGTTTTTTTCATTAAAATCGATAATCGTTACTGATTTTTGGTGTTTTGCTTCAGAAAAGGAATATTTTAATGGTGTTCCGGAATAGCGAATTGTGTCTCTAAGCATTTTCTGAGGTCTGTGAATGTGCCCCAGGGCCACATAGTCGAACTTATTAAAAAGTGTTCCGTCTATATTATCTGAACCACCTACAGACATTTCTTCTGAGTCTGATTTTACTGCACCTGTTACAAACTGATGGGTAATTAGGATATTCCTTTTATTTTCCTCAGGGTTCAAGTCTTCAAGGGCAGCTTTAAGGGCATCATTATATGAGCCTATTTCCAGGTCTGGAAACTGGGCTCTTACATGGGCAGGTTTAATAAAGGGAAGCATGTAGATAAAAAGCTCACCGAATTCATCTTCTAAAACTACTGGTGTGCTTCCTTTTTTATATACTTGGGAAATATATATTCCGCTGGGATTCATTAGTCTTGCACCGAAGGCAAGGCGTTCTGGAGAATCATGGTTTCCACTGATAATGAAGGTTTTTAAATCCCTCTCCGAAAGGCTTACTAAAAAGTCGTCAAAAAGCTGTACTGCCTCGGCGGAGGGTACGCTTTTGTCATAAACATCTCCGGCAATAAGGACTGCCTGGGGTTTATGTTCATCTATAATATTTAGTATTTTTTTTAGAATATATTCCTGATCTTCCAGCATAGAGAAGTCGTTGACTCTTTTACCAATGTGGAGATCGGACAAGTGTAGTATTTTCATAAGTACCTCTTTTTCCTAATTTCTTTAAACTTATTTTATTATTATTTCCCAATATCCGTCAGTTTTGGAGCCTATTCTTCTAATTATATTATCTTCTTGCATTTTTTTCATATTTCTTTCAATTGTAGCAATATGTTTTTTTGTTTTATTTTTAATCTCTGTTTGAGTAATATATTTATTC
>RZYW01000040.1 GCA_009930175.1 Clostridia bacterium | reverse complement strand
TTAAGAATTTGTGCCTCAGGTGATATTCTTAACTTACTGTCTAATACTATTCTAACTGGATTCCTGCCTCCCTTTAACCTGCAAGTCAGCATTGGGTTATCTTCAATTATTGTATTAATACCCGTTAAAATACCATCATAATGATTTCTTAATTTTTGAGAATCTTCCCTGGCTTTATTTCCTGTTATCCATTTTGACTCTCCTGTGGATGTGGCAATTTTTCCATCAAGAGAAGCTGCTGATTTTAAAGCTATAAATGGAATCCCCCTCTTAATATATTTAAAGAATATTTCATTCAAATAAGATCCATCTTCCTCTAAAATACCAGTAAAAACCTGAATATTATTTTCAATAAGTTTTTTTATACTTTTTCCATTTACTAGAGGATTGGGATCTTCATTACTAATAAATACCCTTTTAATCTTACTTTCAATTACAGCATCAACACAGGGAGGGGTTCTGCCATAGTGAGCGCAAGGCTCTAAATTTACATAGAGATCCGAACCTTCCGCTTCTTTTCCGGCAATATTCAATGCCACTATTTCAGCATGAGGAGTTCCGGGACCTTTATGATATCCTTCAGCAATTATTCTTCCATTTTTTACTATGACTGCTCCAACTAAGGGGTTGGGGGAAACCTTCCCAGCACCTTTTTTGGCTAAAGAAAAGGCTCTTTTCATATATTTTTCTTGTAATTTTATTTCTTCCATAAAAAAAGTCCCCTTTATTTTCGGGGACATAAATAGCATCGCTAAATCAAAGATTTAAAAATCTAAATTTAGTAATATCTTTTCTTCTATCATCCAGACTATACTGTCGGCACTGGAATTTCACCAGTTCATGCCTTGCGGCTCGCGGGCTATACCGCCGGTAGGGAATCTAACCCTGCCCCGAAGAATAATTATTTAATTATATTAAAAACAATTATATCATTACAAAGAAAAATTTTAAAGAGTAAGTATATCTCCTGACCTAAGAGGCTGAGAATGAAAATCAGCATAAAATTCTGTTAGTGCTGGAAATTGATTACAATGAGAAGGATAAACTTTCTTAACTTTTTTATCTTTCAGATATTTAATAGTCTCTGTTGTTATTTCATCATTACCTAGTAAATGAAAACCACCAATAACCGAGTTGATTTTTTTAATTCCAGAAACCTTAATTGCATAATCAACAGTGTTAATTAAGCCGGCATGGGCACATCCAGTGATAATATTTATAGCTCCATTTTCAATAACTACAATAGCTGAGTCATCAGGAACGCTGTCAAAATTACCCTCACTATCAGTAAACTGCCCACCAGCATTTTTCAGCTTGCTTTTTCTTGGAATCTCTCCTAAAAAAATTATATTTTCTGATATTTTTTGAGGTTTATCATCTAAAATCAACTGGTTTTTTCTTTCTAAAGATTCTCTGGAAAAAGGCAAGCCTATACTTCTTTTTCCACTAAAACGTTCCATAAAAATATTTGTATGAGCATAAATTTTCTTATTTTCAAGATATTGAAGACCTGTTCCATGATCCCAATGTCCATGGCTTAATAAAACTTTTTCGACTGGTTCTAGATCAACATGCAATAAATCTGCATTTTTTAAAAACAAATCAGAAGCTCCCGTATCAAATAAAACTGTTTCATCAGATTCTATTAGATAAGACAACCCCCACTCTGCTTTTAGCCTTCCTGAGGCGATGTTTTCAACTAATACAGTCAATTTCATATAAATTCCTCCTCTTTCTATATTATTAACATAAATATAAAGGGAATAATCATTATTGCCGTAATTAAACGAATTATCTGCATAATAGCAACAAGACCAATATCAATTTCAATTTGGTCTGCAAGAATCATAATAGGTGCTATGCCTCCAGGAACTACGCCCAAGAAACAAGTAAGATAATTCCACTTAAATATTTTATTAAATATATATGCCAAAATGAAACTTGAGGCAACTGTTATTAGTGTAATTATAACCAATATCATAAAAGAATCCATTACCGCAACAAAGCTTTCTCTGTTAAAAGATGTTCCAATTACAGCTCCCATACCCAGTTGAGCAAAATTATTTAGACCATCTGGAGGTCTTTGAATTAGGCCAGGCATAGTTGAAGAAGCTATTGCAGAAAAGAATAGTGACCCTGTAAGAAAAGCAGCGGGCAAATCAAATAAATAAAACAAAACCCCACCAAATATTGAAAAGATTGCTAAAAAAAGCATTTTTAAAGGTTCTTTTTCCTTTTTGATAAAATTAGCCTCTTCAGGAGGGGTTATCCTTTTACTTGCATATTTTTGCACCAAAAATGGAACCATTACAATAATTGTGATTAATCTCAATATTTGGAAAGAAGTAACTGTCATTAAATCTGCACCATAGTCGATAGCCATAATACTTACTTCACCAAGTCCTCCTGGAATAACAGATAAAAATGAAGTAGCCTTATCAAAGGAAGACAAAACCTGTAATATGTTTCCATTAACAACAGTAAGACCAATATACCAGAAAACCAGTAGTATTAAAGGCAATGCTATTTTTCTAAAATTCAAAATGAGATCCTTATTTATCCTCATGCCAAAGAAAATTCCCAGAAGAACTGAAAAAACAGTTTCCCACCAAGAAGAAAGAGCAAGACTTCCTCCCATAATATTAAAAATACCAATTGTAAAAATTGGTCCCATTAAACGAGATCCGGGAAGAAATCTTGCTATAATTTTAGCACCAAGGAGAGTGAGAACCACAATTATTAAAAATTCAGTCATTCTCTTCCCTTCCTTTTTTTAATTGTTTAATACTCTATTCTCTCGCCCATTCTTGCTTCCAAAGGTACAGAGAATCTTTCAACTTTATTATGATTTTTTAAATCATATTCTACAAAATATTCAAAGCCTTCAAAAAGTTCCGATACATTTTCAGGGGCTTCACCTTTGTCTTTTAAGAATAATCCAAGATTATTTAAATTCTTAGAGAAATCAAGCTCCATCTTCTCAATATTTAATGAAGATTTATCAACCCAAATTGAAAGTACAAAATCTCCCATTGCTTCTAAAGCTTCTGGGTCCTGAACAAAATTTCCTAAATTAACACTTAAGAAGCTTTGGTTTAATGCCCAAAGATAGATTCCAGGATCTGCTGCAAGGTCATACTTCACAAGATTCCCTTCGGAATTTTCAGTATCTTTTGTAACAAAACCATTATCTGATTGATTTGCAATAAACAAAGAAAGATTTTGAGAAGGATTATTTACAATCTCTTCTGGAAAGAGTAAATTTTCTCCCTGGAACCATTTTCCCTCCTGAAAAACATAACCTGTAAGGACATCATTTAAATAATGGATATAATTTTTATATTCTTCCGTACCGCCAGTAGTGTTGTTTATAATTGTGTAATTATTTTCAATTAACACTGGGTTATTGAAAACCTTTGCTTTTCCACTAACTTGTGCATCAATTGGCTGATATACGCTATTCGTTTTAAAAGTAACAGAACTGTCTATTTCCACACTTTCCAAATTTAATGTCTGATCAATTGCCTTTGCTACTACCTCTTCATCGCTAATTCCACTTGTTAAATCTTTTCCTCCACATCCCTGAACTAATAACATAACAATAAAAAGGGACACTATTAAAATCTTCTTTTTCATTTATACTAATCTCCTTATTTGAGTTTCTTTGCTAATTTAGCAACATTCCCTGCAAATTTTTTCATATTTTCTATTCCTTCTGTATCATCTGCGGCGGAACCTTCTTCTTTACCTGCAAATACTATATTCCAGTAATCAGATCCTGGAACTATCATTTCATTAATAAAGTAAAACATTAACATTTCCTGATAAGAAGACGATAAGCCACCCCTTCTGGCAACAGCAACAGGTCCTCCCGGCATCCAGGATAAAAATTTATCATTGCCTCTGGAAACCATTCCAATTCTTTGAATTAGATTCATAAGATCTCCCCTGGGAGTACCAAAATAAACTGGAGCGCCAATTATTAAGCCATCAGCTCCTCTGATAACATCCATAATTGAATTGGCTTCATCCTTTAATACACACTCTCCAGTACCTTTACATTTATAACAGGCAATACAGGATTTTATTTCTTTTCCCGCCAGACTAATTACCTCTGCTTCTAAACCTTCTTTTTCAATTTCTTTTTTACATTCATTCAAAGTATAAGCAGTATTACCATTTTTCCTTGGACTTCCATTAATTAGTACTACTTTCACATTCTCACTCCTTTTGCTGAAAAATAATGTTTATTCTGGCTATAGCTACAATAATAATATAAAATTAATTTATAGTAAATCATGGAGGGCTTGAAATGAAAAAACCTTTACTCTTTTTTAAATTTTTATTAATAGTTTTTACAGTATTTTTTCTCTCGGGATCTGCCTGGGCATTTAATTTGGTTATTGAAGGAGACCTTTCTCCAGGAAGTGCGGATAATAAACTGGAAGCAATTTTTATTGACCCAGCTGGCACAAGAACAAATGTAACAAATGATAGTAGAACTAACTGGACAAGTTCCAATACAGATATGGCTGCTATTTATCAAAATGGGGATGTTTTTTTTAGCGGTGAGACTGGAACAGTAGTCTTTACAGCAACCTACACTCTTCCAAATGCAACATATACTGCAACCAAAAGTCATACTTATGATCCTGTAGAATCAAGAGTTTATACTTTAATTTTAAAAGATGAGCTGGATCCAAAATCAACATCCAACCAGCTGACTCTTTACCGTAAATACGGTGATGACCGGGAAGAAAAAGTTGATAATGAAGAAGTTATTTGGGAAAGTTCGGACAAAGTAGTTGCCACAGTAGACAGAGAAGGTAATGTTGTTTTCACTAAAGAAGCTGGTAAAGTTACAATTACAGCAAGACATCGAGGAAGATTTGCATCTATGACAGCAACCTACCCTACGGAAATTAAAGAACTAATAATAAACGAATCCTTAACCTTTACCGAGGCTTTTTTCAACACTCCTCCCCGCCTTACAGTAAGTGCAAAAATAAATGACGGGACCACAGAAAGAATTCAATATCCAACATGGAAATCCAGTAATGCTGTAGTTGCCTCAATTGACAACCAAGGTTTACTTAAACTTACTGGCAGCCCTGGTACTACAGTAATTACTGCAGAAGCTGAGGGTAAAACTGCTACAAAAAGTCTTACTGTACCTGAAGATAAGGCAATAAACCTGAGAAACATTTTTTTTACTGAGAATCTTTTTTATAATTCCGCTGGACAAGAATTAAAAGTTAGTGCCCTTTATGATAACAACTCAGTTAAAGATATTACGAAAGAGGTAACTTTTATTTCAAGTAATCCAGATATTGCACAAATATATGGAACAAAACTTTATTATTCAGGAGGCTCTGGGAACCTTACTGTAACTGCCAGATATGAAAATCAGGCTGCTACAATACAGGGCTTTATTTATCCTGCAAGATCAACGGGAAAATCTCTTACGGGAATAAGGTTTGAAAAAGCAATTTATTCAATTGCAGATAATAATACTCCAATCATCGTTTATGGTATTAATTCTGATAACAGCAGTTTTAGAATTACCAATCCAATATTGAACATACTCCAGAAAAATATTGCAGAAATCAGGAATGGAAATCTGCTGTTAAAAGGGATTCCTGGCAATGCTATAATTGAGGCTTCATATGGCCGGTTTAGAGATCAAAGTAACATTTATAATTACAGACCTGAAGGTGGCTTAAAGGCAAATAAAATATATATTCTAAGCAACTTAAATTCATCCTCAAAATTAATTCCACTTATTGCTGTTGCCAGATATGAGGATGGCACAATGAAAGATATTAGTGAATCAGCAGTCTGGAATGTTAATAATACTGCTGTTGCCAGAGTTTCCAGTACTGGAAAAGAAGTAGAAATTCTTTCAAATAAAGATTTTACACTAACAGTTTATTTTGATGGGTTAAGTGCAACAATTGGTTCCAGGGCTTACACCTTCCCTAATTATACAAACGGTATTAATACAAATCTTGTTCCTATAAACAGAATATATGAAAATGCAAAAAGAATGCTGGAAATAAATCAGTATCTTCCTTATCCTAATGACATTAGAGGGCACTGGGCTGAACCGATATTACGGAAAGGACAAATGATTGGATGGATTAAAGGATTCCCTGATGGAACACTTCGACCGAACCAGAAAGTAACAAGAGGAGAATTTGCAGCATTTGCAGACAGAATCTTTGATTTAACAGCACCAACTAACCAAACTTATTCCGATACTGTAAATCACTGGGCAAGTCCAAGTATTTCAAAGTTTAAAGCTTTAAATATTTACAACATGTATAATACAAACTTTCGTCCTGATGATTATTTAACCAGAGAAGAAATGGCAGATTTCATAGCAAAACTTGCAAATATTAGAAATACAAATAATAATCCTTACACAGACCTAGCAGAAAACAATCCTTACTATTCCTCAATCCTAAAAGCTACACAAGGTGGAATAATGGTAGGAATGGATAACAACCGCTTTGGACCAAAAGAAACAGCAACCCGAGCACAGGCATTAACTGTTATATATAACCTATTAAAAACTGATGTTAACCTTTCAGAAATTCTAAATTAGAGCAAAATTAAGAGAGGACACTTTTAAAAAAGTGCCCTCTCTTTTTTATTTATTTGAAATATTTATTCATTGATTAAACTTTAAAGTGACTTACTAATCTTGTTAACTCTTCACTCATCTTAGCTAATTTTTCAGAAGCATCATTTATATCCATCATAGATCTTGATGTTTCTTCAGTACCTTTAGCTATCTGATTAGCGCCTTCAGCACTCTGATTAATTGTTGATGTTACTTCAGTAATTGAACGAGTAACTTCTTCAACTGCATTTAACACCTGCTCACCCATATGAGCTGCGCTACCTGTAATTTCATTAAACAACTCTGCGTCTTTTTTGTATTGACCAGCAGTTTCAAGGAACTTACGGTAATCATCACTTACATCTGTATTCATATATCTTAATAATTCATTAGAATCATCAATTAATGATTCAATATTAGCTTGTACCTGCTCAGTAAGATTCTTAATATTCTCTACTGTTTCAGTTGAGTCTGAAGCAAGTTTTCTAACTTCTTCTGCTACAACTGCGAATCCTTTACCTTGCTCACCAGCTCTTGCCGCTTCAATTGCTGCGTTTAGTGCTAGTAAGTTAGTTTGGTCGGCAATAGCTGCAATCTGATTAGCCATATTGGAAATCTCATTAACAATTCTAGCTTTCTCAATACCTTCTTTCATACGGGCATCAAGATCTGTGTAAATTTCCTGTGATCTTCTTTGACTAACTTCAACATCTGCCTGTACTTTAGTAGCATTTTCTTCTGTTTTTCTCGCTGATTTATTACCTTCAACCATGTTCTTAACCAACTCAGATGTAGATGCATTCATTTGCTGACTTGAAGCTGCAATTTCCTGAGCTGCTGCTGATACTTCTTCAAGGCTTGCAGAAATCTCTTCAGTTGAAGCTGATACTTCCTCCATATTAGCAGATGAACTTTCAGCTGTTGCTGACATTTCTTCACTAGAAGCTGCCAAATCCTGAGCAGAACTTTGAATTTCAGAAATAGTCTGTCTAAAGCTTTCACCAAGAGTTTCGAAAGCTCTTGCCAGGTCGCCAACTTCATCACCTAATTTAAGGAAATTCTCATCAATATGTTCAGTTAAATCACCTGCTGCCATGCTGGTAGCAAATTCACTTGCTCTGACAATTGGCTTAGAAATAATTCTTCCAATAAACAGAGCTACAATTATACCTAAGATTACAAATACAAAAGCACCAGTATAAATTCCTGTTCTTAATGCATCTAATCTTGCAAGAACCTCTGTTTCAAGAGCACCTACACCAAAACTCCAGCCAGTAAGACCCATTGGGTAAACTCCAACCATTCTGGTTATACCTTCTACATCATAAACAACTACTCCAGAATTTTCTAAACCAAGCTTTTGCATTTCTGTTCCTTGATCTTTGTATACTCCATCCTCTTCAATCTCAGTAAAGATATTAACCTGGTTCATAATTAAATCTCTGTTTTCCTGTGCAAAGAATGTACCATTAGATCCAATAATAAATGCGAAACCATTTTCGCCATATCCCATTTCATCTGTTATAGCAGTTAAAGCATCTCCAGGTCTTCTTGCAACAAGTACTCCTACTACGTTCCCAGAATCACCATATATTGGCGTTGCATACATCATAACAGCAGAATTTGTAACCCGGCTGATTAATACATCGGAAACGTTAGTTTCACCAGCAAAGGCTTTTTGCACGTAACTTCTGTCTCCCAAGTTTGCTTCACTACCATCTGCGTATAAAGTAGTACCATCAGGATAAACTATACCCATTCCTAAATAGCCATTTTTTGAAAGTTCTTCCATATGACCAGTAAGAGCCGGAAGCTGCCTTCCCCAGTCCATACTTCTAATTTCACTTTGTCTTGCTATACTTTCCACAACATTATAGTTACCGGATATTGCAGCTTCTACTTTTCCGGCACCTTCTTTAGCAAGTAGCAATAACGCTTCATCTGCGCCTTCCTCTACTGCAGCTGTACCAAATCTTAGAGCAACAACACCAAATGCAACTGATACTACTAAGGTTAGTAAACCTACATAAAGTGCAATTTTTCTTGATAAATTAAGCTTCATTAATTATTCTCCCCCTTATTGATTAAAAATATTATGTATTAAATTCTTTGAGCATTATATAAAAATAGCAACCTTGCTAAAGATTGCTAAATGCTAACTAAACAGTTGCAGTTTGCTAACTTATTCTATTCAATACCCATATAATTATATCGGAAAACACAACTTTTTCAATGATTATAAATATAATTAATATTTTGTGAAAAAAATTAATTTTTTCTCATTGGTATCTGAGCTTTGTTTTGTTTGAAGCAATCAGGGCAGAACCTTACTGGACTTTGCTTGTATGGAGAAACCGGCTCTTTATAACCACATCTTTGACAATACCACATTTGTTTCTTATTTATTTGCATCTCTTTCACCTTAACTTATATAATATATTTAAAATAAAATTATCTACATGGAGGACATATGAAAAACTATACTTGGGATTTAAGTCAATTATACAACTCAATTGAAGAATGGGAAACAGATTACAGGGAAATAAATAAATTATCCCTTGAACTTCTCTCAAAAAAAGATCTTTTTACCAAAAGTGCAACAGAACTTTTTTATTTTTTAGAAAAGCAGGAGCAGTTAGGAATCTTGCTGACCAAAATTTATGTATATGCTAAAACTGCTTTTGATGTGGATTTAAAAAATCAGAACAATAAAAAACTATTTGAAAAAGCAGATGAATTAAACTACAGAGTTCAGGATCAGTTATCTTTTGTGGAACCTGAGTTGCTAAAAATTTCTAAAGAAGATTTCAAAACTTATTTGGAAGAAATTAAAAACTTAGAAAAATACAATTTTATGTTTGAAAAACTTTTTAAGAAAAGAAATCATATCCTAGATAGTGATACCGAACAATTACTCTCCAGCTTGGATGCTATTTCATCTTTTTTTGAGAAAGCCTACGATGATCTTACCGTTGGAGATATTGAATATCCAAAAATTTTTGATCCTGCATCTGGAGAAGAAATATTAGCTAATAACACAAATTATTATCTTGCCTTGCTTAACCCTGATAGAAACTTCAGAAAAGTTTTTTTTAACAAACTACTGGGCACTTATAAAAAACACAGCAATACTTTAACCTCTTTATACTTCGGTAGTGTTAAAAAAAATGTTATTGAAGCAAAAAAACGAAACTACAATAGTGCTATAAAAATGGCCTTAGATAATAATTTTATTCATGAGGAAATTTATGAAAATCTAGTCTCCACAGTAAGAGAAAATTGTACAACCTTACAAGAATATCTTGAATACCGAAGAAAGTCACTAGGTTATGAAGATTTACACTTCTACGATTTATTTGTTCCTCTGGCAAAAAATATAAATAAAAAATATACTTTCGAAGAGGCAGAAGATATAATTCTTAATGCCTTAAAACCTTTAGGTGATGATTATTTAAAGATTATTAAAAAGGCTTTTGATGAAAGATGGATGGATGTTTTCCCTCAGGAAAATAAAATTTCTGGAGCTTATGCTATAGGTGTTTATGGTGTCCATCCCTATTCTCTTTTAAATTTTAATGGAACTCTTAATGATATTTTTACTATTGCCCATGAATTAGGACATGTGATGCATAGCTACTACAGTAATATTGAACAGGAATATGTGAATTCAAATTACACTATTTTTTGTGCTGAAGTAGCCTCTACAGTAAATGAACAATTACTATATCATTATTTACTTAGTACCTCTGACTCAGAAGAAGAAAAAAAATACTTGCTTAATGATCACCTTGACAGTCTTCGTTCAACTTTTTTCAGACAAACTTTATTTGCAGAATTTGAAAAAAATGCCCATGAATTAGTTGAAAACAATCAACCTCTTACTGAATCTGTACTTTCTGATATGTATAAATCTTTGTATGAAAATTATTATGGAAAAGATTTTGTAATTGATGAAGCCCTGGAATACGAATGGGCAAGAATCCCACATTTTTATTCTGCATTTTACGTTTATCAGTACGCAACAGGAATTTCTGCTGCCATAGCTATCTCCGACAAGATTATTAAAGATAAAAATTATGATATAAATGATTATCTTAATTTCCTAAAGAGTGGAGACTCTGATTATTCTGTAGAATTGTTGAAGCTTGCAAAAGTTGATATGTCTTCACCAGAACCAATAAAAGCTACTATAAATAATTTCAAAGAAACACTGAATAAACTTAAAAGCATATAAAAAAACAGCCTTCTCAATTTAAATGAGGAGGCTGTTTTAATTATATTTATCAAACAAAACCAGGGAAAAAAGCAACTGCGCCCATAGTTACTAAAATTGCTACAAATATCGCAGGTAACAAATTGGCGACATTAATTTCTTTAATTCCAAGTATATTTATTCCAATACCAAGAATTAGTAATCCACCTGTGCCAGTCATATATAAGGTGATTGTATCCGTTAAAAAAGGTTTAATACCTGCTGCCATCAGAGTAATAGCCCCTTGATAAAGAAACACAGGAAGTGCAGAAAAAGCAACTCCGATTCCAAGGGATGAGCTAAGAATAATTGAGGTAATAAAGTCCAGTGAAGATTTTACGTATAATATTTTATATGTGTTTGTTAATCCACCCTCGAGAGAACCCATTATAGCCATTGCACCAACACAAAAAATTAAACTGGCAGAAACAAAACCTTTTACAAAATTCCCTTCTTTCACTTCACCCTTGCTTACCATTTTTTCAAGGTTCTGAGCAAGTGAATTAAGATGGAAATCTATTCTCATCATTTCACCAATAAGAGCACCAATAGCAAGACTTATTATAACTATTAACTCATTATTAACCTTAATTGCCATTTTTAATCCTACCAAAATAACCGCCATACCAATTCCCTGCATAATAGTTGTTTTGCTTTTTTCAGGAATCCCTTTTCTGAAAACAATTCCCAGTCCTGCACCAACTATTATTGCCAAAGTATTTACTATTGTTCCAAACATTAATACATCTCCTTACTACCATCTCTTTTTTTAAATACTGCTGTTTTTACCCCATCTGTGAAAAGCATTTCCATATTTAATTCCCTTGAAATATATTCAATAGTTTTTTGAGAAAAAAATGATATATGGGTTTTATCTCTTACATAATGCCAATTAAAAAAGTCCTCTTCCTCTTTTGGATGAAAATACGTCATCAATGCAAGAATTCCGTTTTCTTTTAGAAGTTCTGAAAATAAATTAAAATAGTCCATGGGATTTGCAATATGTTCAATTACCTCAGTGCAAGTAATTACATCATATTTTTTGCCAATATAAATTTTCTCTGGCTTAAAATAATAATCATAAATATCTACATTATATTCATATTTTTCCTTTAAAATCTCACCAAGTACTGGTGACGGACCACTTCCAAAATCAAGAAGATCTTTCCCAGATGGTGCAAAGGGAAGAATTGAAGTGCTGATAAATTTTTCAAAATATTGAACATATTTTGGGTCATTAATAGAATTATTATGTTCTTCATATCTTGATTTTTCTGCATCTTCAGAAATTTTATGCTTGGGATCTTTATATATAAATTCGCATTTAGAACATTTTATATAATATATCTCTTTTTTTCCATCTTTTATTTTTTTAGTTACAGAAGAACATATCGGGCATAGACCTGTTAAAGGGTTTTGAAATGAGCAGGGAACTTTTGCCAAGCACTTTCCACAAGCATCACTTATTCCCTTTTCTTCATAAAATGCAGCATTTTTCAACAAGATTTCATAACATAATTGTCTGTCAAAGGAATCTTTTTTTAAAGCGCCAAAGGTACAATTTTTCACACATATGCCACAACTTCCATTTTCAATCCATAAACAGCCGGCTTTAGATTTTTCATTCTCTTCCGAAATAGGCATTGAGGTTACAATACTTCCAAACCTTCCAGCTGAACCAGAATCAGTAATGAGCATATTATGAAGACCAAAATTACCCATTCCAGCCAAATATGCAATATGTTTATGAGACCACCAGCTAATTAATTTCTCTGTATCGAAATTATGGGTGGGTGGAAGAACTTTTGATTCAAATTTAAAATCAGAAAGAAATTCAGACAGCTTTTCATTTAAATCTCTAATTAAATTATTTGTATCCACATATGCCTGTGCCCATTCTTCAGAAGCTAATTCTCCCCCAAAATTCCCTTTTGAAATACTTTCATCAAAAGGCAAAAAATAAACAACAACAGATTCTGCTGTTGCTAATATTTCTTCTGGCAGTAAATGAACATTATCCGTTTTTTCTTTTAGCTGATTGAAGCCCTCATCATCTGCCCTTAAAAATGCTACTAAAGGCTTCTTCCAAAAAGTTTGGTATATTTTGTTTTGATTAATTTCTTCTATGTATTTTTCTATCCACTTTCTAATTTTATTTTCCACAAGTAAGCCTTTCCATTTCTTCTAATCTTTCCATAGCTTCTGAAAAAGTTTTCCCACATGAGTCTTCCATGGCAGTAAATTTATCACAAATAATTGGCCTCTCAGGCTTGCCAAAGAGCAGGCAAAGTTTTTCATCACTTAAGTGAATACATACTTCCCCTGCTTTTTTACCTTGCGGCATTCCTGGTATATGAGATGAAATTGAAGGAGCAATACAACATGCTCCGCACCCTGGACGACAATTCATTTCAGGCAATATCCTTTTCAAGTAATTTTAAGGGACAATTTTCTATACAAGTGCTGCACCTAATACAAGCCTC
>RZYW01000125.1 GCA_009930175.1 Clostridia bacterium | reverse complement strand
GGATTTCAGCTGTATGAACACCAGGGAAATTATTTAAAAGATTTAGAAAAGGGCAGGCAATCTGGGAAAAAAGCTGCTCTAGTTGTTCTTCCAACAGGGACAGGAAAAACAGTTGTTGCATTGGAAGATCTAAGCAGAAAAGGTAAAAACAATGATTCCTTCTCTTTTATGGTAATCGTTCCTACCTTGGATTTGGTTATGCAATGGGGAACAGAAATATCTAAGTATCCAGAGTTGATAAATAAAAGTGAAGTTATTACATATGCAGGAGCAGCAAGAAAATATTTTACCGAAGATGCAAAAAAATATGATTACATAATAGTTGATGAGGCTCATCATGCTGTAGCTCCGGTTTTGAAAAAAACTATAAATCATTATCAGCCAGATTTTCTTCTTGGCTTAACAGCAACAGATAAAAGACTTGATGCAAGGAAGCTGGAAAGTGTTTTTAATGAGTATGAAGAAAAAATAAATTTAAAAGAAGCAATTGAAAAGGGTTTGCTGTCACAAATCAGAGCATATAGACTGGAAACTAATATAGATTTATCTGAAGTAAGGTTTAATGGAAAAGATTATATAAATGCAGATTTAGAAAAAAGAGTAAGAGTTGCTTCCAGAAATGAATTAATTGCTGATGTAGTTAATGAGTATTTCAACCAGAAGCTATCAGGAAAATCAGGATTGATATTCTGTGTAAATGTAGATCATGCAAAGGAAATGGCTGCTCTTTTGAAGAAGAAGGGGATTTCGGCGGAATCTGTAGACGGTACAGATAAAAAAAGGTTTGGAAAAATTGAAAAATATATGAAAAAGGAAGTTCAGTTTTTATGTACCTGCAGTCTGTTAAATGAAGGGTGGGATGCTCCCCATACTTCCGTTATAGTTATGGCCAGGCCTACAATGTCTAAGGTTTTGTATACTCAGCAATTGGGAAGAGGAACCAGGAATTATCCAGGAAAAGAAGCTTTGTATATTATAGATGTGGTTGACAGCTATGGTGCCCAGGGGCAGATAAGCAACAGACCCTGGTCAGTACATTCCCTTTTGGGGATACAGGAATACAGGAAATTTGGAGACATGATAAAAAGAGATATGGATTCCTGGGAAGAGATTGCCATTCTAGATACAACCCATGAGGAAATCTTGAAATTACAACCTTATGATTTATTTACTTTTGAGAAAGACTATGGAGATTATCTTTCAGCAGAACAACTAGCAAGAGAACTATTTATTTCAACAGAAACCCTTATGGATTGGTATAGAAAGAAAAAACTTATTGCAGATTTAGAGCTTCCTATGGGTAAGAAAAAATTACTTTTCTTTAATCCAGAGAGATTATCTTTGATAAGGGAAGAAAAAGGTCTAAAGCTTCATAATGAAGAGACAATTGTGGCAGATTTTTGGGATTATGTTTCTGAAGGGTCATATACTTTTAGCTATAAAATTTTATTTATATTATCTTTTTTAGAAACCGTAGATAGTACAGGGGATGCCGATATTAAGTTGCTGATGGAAGATTACAGGAACTTTTATCTTCAAAGAATTGCTGAAGGAAAACCTGCAGACAGAGTAAACAGCCCCTACAATAATAAAGAGTATCTTATGGATGAAAGAACAGTTATTCAAAGTATACTAAAAAATTCATTTGAGAAGTTTGAAAGAAAGAAATTTATGTATTATTCAAAAGACTTGTCTAAAATATCTCTTCACCACAGAATTTGGGATGATTTAATAAACAATAATGGTATGGATAAGCTGAAGCAATTAATGAAAAATGATTTAGATAATTATTACAGCCAACTTTAGGTGTCCCGGGATAAATCCCGGGCATTTTTTATACCTTTCTTCTTTTGCAGCACTTTATTGGTACAAATTCCTCCGAATTACCTAAAACTGCATCTGAAATTATATAATTCCAAGATTAATGCTTAAATGTACGGGAATTAAGAATGCAGGTATTATTCTACCCATGGAACAGCTGAGCCAAATATTCGGGGAAGGAGAAAAAAATGGAAGAAATTTTAATCAGTTTCGGTAATTATGGATTTCCTATGGTTGTATCTGCATATTTATTAGTCAGAGTTGAACAAAAAATAGATGCTCTTTCAGTATCTATTAAGTCCCTGGCTGGGGCAATAGAACCAAGAAATGCCGTATGAGCAGAAACTGGGAAGGTATTGTAGTGCATCATTCTGCAAGTCCGGGAAAAGTCTGGGGCAGCGAGGGCTGCAGGAATATTTCTGTTGCGGACATCAGAAGATGGCATGTGGATCAGAACTTTGGGGATATTGGCTATCATTATGTTATTGATAGTGATGGTTTTATTTGTAAAGGAAGAGAGACTGATCAAATTGGTGCCCATTGCCGGGCTGACCGAAAAAATCATACCAGCATAGGAATATGTGTGGTTGGCAATTTTCAATATGACTCACCTTCGGAGATACAAATGTCATCTCTGGTAATGCTGGTAAGGTATTTGAAAGAAGAATACGGGATACCAGATAAGATGATTGAGCTTCATGGCAATGTTGCGGGAGCGCAAACATTGTGTCCTGGAAAGTTCTTTCCGAAGGATTATTTTTATAACGAAATAAAAGAAGAGTTTTAAAAGAAGAAGGAGCATCCCAAGGGGTGCTCCTTCTTCGTAATTACATAATTTATTCTATATTATTTTCTTTCTTAAGCTCTTGAATTCTCTCTAATGTAATCCCGGTAGCTTTAGCAATATCCTTTTCAGAAAAGCCAAACTTTAACATGTTTATAGTGGTTTTTTCAACACCTTGTTGAATTCCTTGCTGTTTGCCTTTTTCAAAGCCTTCTTTTCTTAATCTTTCTGCAGCAGTCATAATAATATCATC
>RZYW01000124.1 GCA_009930175.1 Clostridia bacterium | reverse complement strand
AAAAGAATGAATATTTCATTTTCTGGAGTAATTACTTCATTAACTGCATCAATAATCAACTGAATACCTTTTTCTATCCCTTGACTCACATGGCTGCCAGGGTGAAATACCAGATAGGATTCAGGAAGTTTACTAATCTTATGCAAATCTTCTTTTAAAACATTTTTTGCAAAAGCTCTTACTTCTTCTTTATCTGAGGATAAATTCATAGTATATGGTGCATGGGCAAAAAGTGGTGCAAAATTGTTTTCTGTATATATTTTTTTAAACTCATGCAAATCCTTAGAATCTAAATCTTTTGAACTTCCTCCTCTTGGATTCCTGGTAAAATACTGAAAAGTGTTCCCACCAACTTTTAAAGCATCTTCACCTGCTTTTCTATATCCTCCGGCTATTGAAATATGGCAACCAATATTAAACATTTTATTCATTCCTTTTCTTTTATATATCTTTTATTATACATGATTTGGTATAGTATATTCAGAGGTGAATTCAAAAATGAAAACAGTTTATGGAAATATTGAAAGCTTAAATAAAACTACAATTAAAGAACTTGAGGAAATATATGAATATAAAATCCCAAAAAATCAAGTAGGAAGCACTGAGCTGTTTACAGTACTTATGGAAATAAGTAAAAAAATAAATAAAGAACTGGCCGTTTATATAAATAGAAATGGCACAATAAAGCTTGTTTCTGCTGGCACAAAATATAATGCTCCCCTTCCTTTCTTAACAGAAAGAAGAAGTGAAAACAGTCTGGCTAAATTAGGATGTATTCATACCCATCCAGGAGAAAGCTCATTATTAAGTCCCGATGACTATTCATTACTTACAAATTTTAAATTAGACTTTGTTTGTGCCATTGCTGAAGAAGATAATACTTTGAAAGCTTCACTGGCAATTATAGAAGATCCCGAAAATACCCTTAGTGATTTTATTGATTTTAAGGAAATAGATGAAACTGAATTATTAAATATTAAATATCTGGATATAATTGCAGAAATAGAAAAAAAGACTAAAAAAATTATTACTCCCGAAGAGCATGATCAAAAAGAAAAAGCCGTCCTCTATATTCCTTACAGCAACATCTCTCCTGAGGATCTTGAGGAACAAATTCAAGAATTTAAAAAACTGGCAACTTCTGCAGGACTGGAAATTCTGGAAATTTTTACTCAAAATATAAAAAGTTCCAGAAATATTATAGGAAAAGGTAAAATTGAAGAATTATTTTCATATATTAACCAAAACAATGCTGACTGCCTTCTTGTGGACGCTTCCGTTTCACCATCCCTGGAAAAAATATTAGCAGAAAGTTTAAATGTAAAAATAATTGACAGAACAAATCTTATTCTTGATATTTTTGCGCAAAGAGCAAAAAGTAATGAAGGTAAACTGCAAGTTGAACTTGCTCAATTAAAATACCTTCTCCCCAGAATTATGGGGCAAGGCCTTGCACTTTCAAGATTAGGCGGGGGTGTTGGAACCAGAGGACCAGGAGAAACAAAGCTTGAAACAGACCGAAGACATATTCGTCGAAGAATCGAAATCCTTGAAAATCAGCTCCAATCTGTTAAACAAAGACGAGACATTCAAAAACAAAACCGAATAAAAAAAGAACTTCCACTTGTATCTCTTGTAGGATACACAAATTCAGGGAAGTCCACCTTATTAAACACTTTAAGTAATGATAATATTTATGCAGAAGATCTTCTTTTCGCAACTCTTGATACAACCACCAGAGCAATTACCTTTGAAGAATCTGGTAACAAAGTTCTAATAACGGACACTGTAGGATTTATAAGTAATATCCCTCACCAGTTAATTTCTGCTTTTAAATCTACCTTAGAAGAGGTTGTAGAGGCTGATCTTCTCCTTCATGTAGTGGATATTAGTAATCCAAACTGGCAAAACCAGATTAATGTGGTGAATAAGGTTCTTGAAGAGCTTAAAGCTCTTGATAAAAAAATGATCTATGTTTTTAATAAAATAGATGCAGCAGATCGAGACAACCTTCATATTTCTCCAGACCGTGAATTCTACATTGTTTCAGCAAAAACCGGAGAAGGATTAAATGAACTCCTGGAAGGTATTGAAAAACTTTCTTTTAATACTACTGTTTTAAAAATTTTGATTCCTTACCAAGACTCAAAAGCATTGGCTCTTGCTCATCAAAATGGAGAGGTCCTGGAAACAGAGCATTTGGAAACAGGAACCTTGCTTTTATTGAAGGTTGATCTTAAAAAGGTTTCTATGTTTTCAAAATATGTTCAGTAAATTAACCACCATGAACTAATTTTGTAACAACTTTAGGCTGATCCAGTTCAATTGTAACTGGGGTCAGCCTTTTTATTTCTTCAAGATCCCAGTTTTCTTCTTTCATAAGAAGGTGGTAAGCCTCTTCAATATTATTTGCCAAAACCACTATTTCAGCATACATATAACCATGTTTATAAATATTTGGCTCGTTAAACTGGGACCAGCTGGCTTTAAATTTATTGTGTCTAAATGCAAATATTTTCATTTTTTATCTCCTTTTCCCATCCCTTTTGAAATATAAAATACATACTTTGTTAAAGCGTAGGCTGCCAAAAATGCTAAAGGAACAAACACAAAATTGCTAGACATAAAAGCTGGTTTTTCAACAACCATACCAGTCACTATGAAATTTACGGATAAAATAATAAAAGTCATTAACTCGGTTTTTTTCATAACACACCTCCATCTAATACTTACCATTTTTTACTCATTATTAATATATAATTAATTAAAAATTCTTTACTATTTTGTGACCTTTGTCATATAATAAGATTGATAAAATTTTAACAAGCAGAAAGGAATTTTTTCTTGACCAACAATATAATTAATTTAGAATCCGAGCTAAAAAAACAAAAAACAATTAACTACC
>RZYW01000123.1 GCA_009930175.1 Clostridia bacterium | reverse complement strand
GGTTGGGGACTAACCAGCACAGCATCGAGCACAGTAGCTTCTGATATAGTTCCCCGGGCACGAATGGGAGAAGGCATGGGATATTATGGAATGTCAGCAACAATATCTATGGCTTTAGCTCCTGCTTTAGGTCTCTATATTATTGGTAAATATAATTTTGATGTTTTGTTTAGAATCTCCTTTTCGATGCTTATAATAGCAATTTTTCTTTCTAGCTTAATTAAATATAAAAAGAGTAATGGAACAGGACAGAAACTAAAATTAGTTGAAAAAAATGCTCTTCGTCCTGCCCTGACTATCTTTTTTATAACCATGACCTATGGAGCTATAGTATCTTTTATAGCCTTATATGCTGCACAAAAAGGGATAGTAAATATAGGAATTTTCTTTACTGTTTATGCTCTTTCTCTTGCTGTATTCAGACCACTATCAGGCAGACTTACAGATATGAAAGGGTTTGATTTTGTTGTTATCCCTGGAATTATTATGGTTGGCCTGGCAATGATTATTCTTTTTTTTGCTGAGAGTCTGAAATGGTTTCTTTTTGCTGCAGTAATTTATGGAGCTGGGTTTGGAACCGTTCAACCAAGCCTGCAGGCTTTAGCTATCCTTATTTCTCCCCCAGAAAGAAGAGGGAGTGCAAATGCAACATTCTTTTCTGGATTTGATTTAGGAATTGGTTCAAGTGCAGTGATGTGGGGGATAGTATCTGAATTTACAGGATATAGTCTAATGTATTTATTATCAGTTATTCCGGTTTTACTGGCATTGTTTATTTATATTTATTTAGGGAAAAGGGAAGTTAAAATATGAAGAGTTATTCAACTTTATTTTTAAGGATTGTAATAGTTTTAATGGGAATTCCGATTATAGGTATTTTAATATTTATGTTACCTGTTATTTTAAAGGATGCTTCTGAAAGCAGCTATAAGATGGCTTATATCTTGTATAGTATTTTAGCTCTTATGTATTTAACGGCAGTCCCATATTTTTATGCACTTTATCAGGGATTGCACTTATTATCTTATATTGATACAAATAAAGCTTTTTCTGAGTTATCAGTAAATTCACTGAGAAAAATAAAAATTTCTGCAAGTATAATAAGCTTAATATATTTAGCGGGTATGCCTCTTTTTTTCATTTTAGGCGAAGTTGATGATGCTCCAGGGGTTGTTCTTATAGGGATAATATTTATTTTTGCTCCTGGTGTAATTGCAGTATTTGCCTCAGTTTTGCAAAGAATTTTACAAGAAGCTTTATTTTATAATGCTAAAAAATAGGGTAGAATTAGATATTGTTGATTCTCAAATTGTTATAAAGAGGGTTCTGTATGCTAAGCAAAAAATTGCATAAAATTATAAATATATCATTCATAGTTATTACTCTTGCCCTTATTATTTGGGGAGCATTACATATGAAAACTATCTACTTCGAATTTTATAATACAGTTATTTTAAGTGGAGCATATCTTGGTATTTGGAAAGGCTTGAAAATTACATTAATTCTTACTATTACGGGAACTTTTTTTGGGACTATTTTAGGTGCATTAATCTGTGCTGTTAGAATGTCTAAAATTAGTTCCCTAAATTTTTTGGGACAGTTTCTTATAGCAGTTTTAAGAGGGACCCCAGTTGTAATGCTTTTAATGTTCTTGTACTTCTTTGTTTTTATGGATAATCCAATAGATGCTTTATATGTGGCAATAATGGGTTATGCATTAAATACAGGTGCAAATATGGCAGAAATATTTAGAACATCAATTGAAGCTTTAAACCAAAAGGAAATAGAAGCTGCAAGAATGCTGGGCTTTTCAAAAATAAAAGTGTTTTTCTACATAATAATTCCTCAAAGCTGGCATATTGCCAAACCTGTTTATGAAAGCAGTATAATTTCATTGCTTCAATGGACAAGTGTGGCAGGTTATATTTCTGTTACAGAGTTAACAAGAATGATAAACGGAATGGGAAGCAGAATAGGTAATCCTTTTTATTCAATGTTTCTTGGGATTGTAATTTATTTAAGTCTGGCTTATATTGTAAGATTTATATTTTGGATTACAGCGAAAAGAGGTGTAATCCAATGATTAAAATTGAAAATTTACATAAAAGTTTTGGTGATCTGAAAGTATTGAAAGGAATTAGTATTGAAATAGAACAAGGAGAATGTGTAAGTATTATCGGTGGATCAGGCAGTGGGAAAAGTGTTTTTTTACGAACAATGGCAATGCTGGAAATTCCGGAAGAAGGAAAGATCTGGATAGAAAATAAAGATATTACATCTCCAGGATGCAATTTGAATAAAATGAGAGAAAAGATGGGAATGGTATATCAGGGATTTCATTTGTTTTCCCATTTAAATGTAATAGATAACATAACTCTGGCTCCAAGAAAAATTTTAGGTTTATCCAAGGAAGAAGCTGAAAGAAAGGGAATGGAGTTATTAGAAATGGTGGGTCTGGCTTCAAAGGCTAAAGCAATGCCAAGGCATCTTTCCGGAGGGCAAAGTCAAAGAATTGCAATAGCCAGGTGTCTGGCAATGGATCCTAAGATTATATTATTTGATGAGCCTACCTCAGCTCTTGATCCTAGTATGGTGGGTGAAGTTCAGGCTATAATAAGAAGCCTTTTAGGTAAAGGTATAACAATGCTAATAGTAACTCATGAAATGAATTTTGCTCAGGATATTGCTTCAAGAATTTTCTATATGGACGAAGGAATTGTTTATGAAGAGGGAACCCCGGAAGAAATATTCCAGAACCCTAAAAAAAATAAGACTATTAATTTCATAAGAAAGCTTAAACTATTTGAATATGAAATCAACAGTAAAGATTTTGATTTAATTGCGATGGTTTCTCAGGTGGATAGATTTTGCAGCAAGTACGGTTTCTCTAAAGGATATATTTTTACTAC
>RZYW01000039.1 GCA_009930175.1 Clostridia bacterium | reverse complement strand
CTTCCCATTGTGTTGCTAAAGCCTGAAGCAGGACTATCCGCAGGGGAAGTTTACAAAAATCTTAATCTTCAAAACCAGGTCGTAAATGAAAATCAAAAAAAACCAGTTGATATTGAAAAAATATTAGAGAGGGTGGCTTGTGAAGACATTCCCTTTATTTTAAATAATCTGTATAATAAATTAGAAGAATCAAGCTTTAAACTTAATTCCGACCTTGAAAAAATCAAAAATGAAATGATAAAAGAAAATCCTTATTCTCTCATGTCTGGTAGCGGGACTACATTTTTTTCCCTCTTCAAAGATAATCATGAGGCGCAAAACTTTTATAAAAAATTTCAAGATAAATTTTATTTTTCAGCACTAACAACTTTACTTAAATAATGAGTTATTGAGGAGGCTATTTATGAGCAGACAAAGAAGACTGGTTCCAATTACTCTGGACAGTTACAAGCCACTAAGGGAAATTGTTTTTGAAACATTAAGAGATGCAATTATCAATCAAACATTAGAGCCAGGAGAAAGACTAATGGAAATTCAGCTGGCAGAAGAAATGGGCGTAAGCCGCACCCCGGTAAGAGAAGCTATTAGAAAACTTGAGCTTGAAGGACTTGTTGTTATGGTTCCTCGCAAAGGAGCTTATGTTGCAGGTATTTCTGTAAAAGATATTCACGAAGTTTTTGAAGTTCGTGCATCTCTGGAAGGTTTGGCAGCAAGTTTGGCAGCGAAAAGAATTACTTCTGAAGAACTTGATGAAATGGAAAAAAGCCTTTTCCTGGAAGCTGGAGAGCTGGAAGGAAATAATCTTCGCTCAATTGTTGAAATTGATACAACTTTCCATGACCTTTTATACAAAGCGGCTCGTAATGAAAAATTATTCCAAATGGTAAACAACCTTCAAGAGCAGCTTCAAAGATTCCGCTCTGCATCTCTTGCCCGTCCGGGAAGAAGTAAAACCGCATTAGATGAACATAGAAAGATTTTAGAAGCCCTTGCTTTGAGAGATGAAAAACTTGCTCGAAAATTAGCTATTGAACATATAGAAAGTGCAGAAACTGCAATGATGGCTTCAATCGAAAGCCAGGGACTATACAAAGAAGACTAGGAGTATACTGTGGATAAATTAAAGAGAAGTCAGAGAATGGTGCTGCTGACCAAAGAATTAACGGAGAGTCCGGGAAAAACCTTCAGCCTTAACCATTTTTGCGAAAAATATCAAAGCGCAAAATCCAGCATCAGTGAAGACCTTACTATTATTAAGGATGTATTTGCTGAGTCTGGGGAGGGTATCCTTAAAACTATATCTGGTGCAACTGGTGGGGTAGTTTTTTATCCTTATATGGCCGAGGAAACTGAAGCTGCATTTCTTGAGGAACTTTCAGAAACTTTATCTCAGGGAGAGCGAATTCTTCCTGGGGGATATCTTTACATGACAGATATTATTTATTCACCAGAAATAGTAAAAAAGCTAGGTAAAATTTTTGCCAAAAGATATAAAGGAGCAAATCCTGACTATATTGTTACAATAGAAACCAAGGGTATTCCCCTGGCACTTGCAACGGCAGAAACTTTCGGAGTTCCTTTGGTTATTATTCGTGACTCAAGCAGGGTTACCGAAGGATCGGCTGTAAATATAAATTATGTTTCTGGATCAAATCATACAATTTCAACAATGTCCCTGGCGAAAAGAACTTTGCCAGAGAATTCAAAGGTAATTGTAATTGACGACTTTATGAAAGCGGGAGGGACTGCTAAAGGAATGACAGATCTCCTTGCAGAATTTAAGGCAGAAGTCCTTGGAACGGGAGTTTTAATAACAACGAGAGAACCGGAAAATAAGCTTGTTAAAGAATATTTATCCCTTTTGGAGCTTGAGTCTATCGATTCTGAGCAAAAGAAAATTCAGGTTAAGGTTACACCAAAGTAATAAGGGTAAAATAATTAGAAAAAATGTATAAAATTACAAAGATATTGTTGAACTTATAAGGAAAATTAGCTAAAATTAACTTCAGGTATAAAGGTTGTCGATGACAGCAGGGAGGTGGTAAAAATAATGCAAGTAACTGACGTTAGAATCAGAAAGATTAACCAAGAAGGAAAAATGAAAGCAATAGTATCAGTAACACTTAATGATGCCTTTGTTGTTCATGATGTTAAGGTTGTTGAAGGTCAGAACGGTTTATTTGTAGCTATGCCAAGTAAAAGGATGCCAGACGGCGAATTTAAGGATATAGCACACCCAATCTCACAAGAAGCTCGTGGAGTTATCCAGGATGCAGTGCTTAGAGCCTACGATGAAGCTGAACATATGCAACCAGAAGCAGAAGAAACGGAAGAGGCGTAATAAAGAACTTTTAAATTGATAATTCAAACATGAAACGCGAACTAAAGGGGCGAAAGCTCCTTTTTTCTTGTTTTTTTGTTTTTAGATAAATGACAAAGGAGGAGGGTTTTATATGTGGGGTATTATTGCAGCCTTTGTTTTGGGAATAATAATTAGTGCTGTTGGAGTTGTTCCCTATCATTTTTACCGTCATCTGGACAAAGTTTTAACAGCAATTTTACTTGTCCTTCTTTTTGGAATGGGATTGAATATTGGATTAGATGAGAATATAACTGGAAATATTTTCAATTTAGGAAAGACGGCCTTTCTCATTAGTGCAGCCAGTGTCCTTGGAAGCGTGCTGGTTGCCTGGTATTTTGGGAAATGGATTTACGGTGAGAAAAAATGATTATAATTATTATCGGATCTGTTTTGCTGGGAATACTCACAGGTCACCTAACTGAAAGTGTTTTTATTCAAAACAATTTGGACGGAATAAATGAATATGTACTTTTGTTGTTGGTTTTCGTAGTGGGAATTGATTTAGGAAAAAATGTTGAAACCTGGTATAAATTAAGGAAAATGGGTATAAAAATCCTATTGGCTCCCTTGGTTGTAATTATTGGAACTTTGGCGGGAGCTTTCATTGTAAGTTTCTTTGTGGAAACCTCATTACAGGAAACGCTGGCCATTAGCGCAGGTTTTGGCTGGTACAGCATGTCTGCCGTACTGCTTAAAAAACTTGTAAGCACAGAAATCGGAGCAATAGCATTTCTTGCAAATCTATTCAGGGAACTTCTGGCAATCTTTTTAATTCCCTTTATCGTTAAAATTTTTGGAAACTTTCCAGCAATGGCACCTGGAGGAGCAACCTCTATGGATACAACTTTGCCCTTTGTAAGCAAGTATGCAGGAAAAGAAATTGCATTAATTGGATTTATTAGCGGATTGACACTAACTTTTGTTTCTCCCTTTCTAATTTCCCTTTTAATAAGTTTAAATATATAGTAAAATTTGTATGTTAAAAACGAAAGGAATGTCACTCATGAATATAATTGAAAAAGTTAAGAATGAGATTAGTGCAGAGATTAATGGAGCTCTGTTAAGACTTAAAGAAAAGGGAGCGTTAAGTTTCAATTCTGTTCCCGAATTTGCCCTTGAGGTTCCAAGAGAAAAAAGTCATGGAGATTTTGCAACAAATATAGCTATGCTTTTAACTAAAGAGGCAAAAAAAAATCCCAGAGAAATTGCAACACTTCTAACCGAAGAAATGGATTCAAACAAAACAAAAATTGACAGTATTCAAATTGCAGGACCTGGATTTATTAATTTTTATTTACAGGAAGACTGGCTGCAAGAAGTTATTCCCACGGTATTAGAGCAAGTTGATAAATACGGCAGAAGCAATTTTGGCCAGGGTCGAAAAGTTATGATTGAGTTTGTTAGTGCAAACCCAACAGGGCTTCTTCATATGGGTAATGCCAGAGGGGCAGCTTTAGGTGATTCTCTTTCAAAAATCATGAACTTTGCAGGATTTGAAGTAAAAAAAGAATTTTATATAAATGATGCAGGAAATCAAATTGAAAACTTTGGTAAATCCCTTGAAGCAAGATATTTTCAGTTATTAGGAAGAGACTTTCCTTTCCCTGAAGAAGGATATCACGGGGAAGATATTAAAGAAACAGTAAAAAGAATACATGAAGAATATGGGGACTCTCTGGAAAATGATGAAAACAGAGTCCAGAAGTTAATAGATATTGCCCTGGCTGAAAAACTAGCCGCAATAAGAGAAGATCTTAAAAACTTTGGTGTGGAATATGATAACTGGTACAGTGAAAAATCCCTGCACCAATCGGGAATGATTCAGGAATCAATGGAATATCTTCGTGAAAAAGGTCTTATTTATGAAAATGAAGGTGCTTTGTGGTTAAAAACAACAGAGTTTGGGGAAGAAAAGGATGAAGTAATTCAAAGATCAAATGGTATTCCAACATACTTCGCTGCAGATATTGCTTATCATAAAGATAAGTTCCAGCGTGGCTTCGATTTGCTAATTAATATTTGGGGTGCAGATCATCACGGACACGTGGCAAGAATGAAGGGCGCCATGGGAGCAATGGGTTACGATCCAGAAAATCTTCAAATTATTATTATGCAGCTGGTTAGGTTATTCAGAGGTAAAGATATAGTAAGAATGTCAAAAAGAACCGGGAAATATATTACTTTAAATGAGCTGGTAGATGAAGTTGGAAAAGATGCAGCCCGCTATTTCTTTTCAATGCGTAGTCCCGATTCACACTTAGACTTTGACCTGGATTTGGCTAAAGAAGAATCCTCCGATAACCCGGTTTACTATGTTCAGTATGGACATGCCAGAATTTGCAGCATAATTAAGGCAAGTGGTAAAACAACATTTGACGTTACCCCAGAGAACCTTAAGTTGCTTAATACAGAAGAGGAAAAAGCTCTAATCAGAAGAATTGCCGATTTCCCTGAAGAGGTACGTTTGGCAGCTAAAAATATGGAGCCTCATAAACTTACAAATTATGCCCATGATCTTGCCAGCCTTTTCCACAGTTTTTACAACAACTGTAAGGTAATTGGCAGCGAGGCAGATCTTATGGAAGCAAGATTGGCTTTGGTTTATGCAACAAAAATTACATTAAGAAATATATTGATTCTCTTGGGTGTAGAAGCTCCTGAAAGAATGTAAATTTTAGAATAAAGAAATTAAAAATAAGAGGGGGATAAAGTTTTGTCCAAGTATATCTTTGTAACTGGAGGAGTAGTATCCTCCCTGGGAAAAGGAATTACTGCAGCTTCTTTAGGAAGACTTCTAAAAGCCAGAGGTGTTAAAGTAGCAATGCAAAAGCTGGACCCATATATTAACCTGGATCCAGGCACAATGAGCCCATATCAGCACGGTGAGGTGTTCGTAACGGAAGATGGCGTGGAAACGGATTTAGACTTAGGCCATTATGAACGTTTTACAGATGAAAACACCAACAAATACAGTAATTTTACAGCTGGTAAAATTTACTGGTCCGTACTTAACAAAGAAAGAAGAGGAGATTATCTGGGTGGAACTGTACAGGTAATACCTCATGTAACTAACGAAATTAAAGAAAAAATATATGCTTTGGGTGAAAAAACTCAGGCAGATGTAGTTATAACCGAAATTGGGGGAACCGTTGGAGATATTGAATCTTTACCCTTCCTTGAGGCAATCAGACAAATTAAGAGTGACATGGGAATAGAAAACTGTATGTATATCCATGTTACTTTGGTTCCATACTTAAATGCGGCAGAGGAAGCAAAAACGAAGCCAACTCAGCACAGTGTAAAGGAATTAAGAAGTATAGGTATTCATCCAGATGCAATAGTTACCCGCTCTAACAGACCTTTGTCTCAAGATATGGTTGATAAAATAGCTCTCTTTTGTGACATTCGTAAAGAAGCAGTTATTCAGGCAACGGATGCGGATTCCATTTATGAAATTCCTCTTTTCTTTAAACAAGCGGGATTTGATGAACTTGTAATTAAACGTCTTGGTATTACTGCTGGAGAAAGCCACATGGAAGACTGGGAAAAATTTGTTGATAAAATTAAACACCCAAAAGGAACTGTAACAATCGGCCTTGTTGGGAAATATGTTGAACTAAGAGATGCTTATATGAGCGTTGCCGAATCATTAAAACTTGCGGGAGTAGATAACGGAGTAGAAGTAGAAATTCGCTGGATTCATTCTGCAGAGGTAACTGAAGATAACGTATTCCAGTATCTTCAAGATCTTGACGGAATAATAGTTCCTGGTGGTTTTGGGGACAGAGGTATTGAAGGGAAAATTCAGTCTATCCGTTTTGCAAGGGAAAATAAAATTCCATTCTTTGGTATTTGTCTTGGAATGCAACTGGCAGTTATTGAGTTTTGCAGAAATGTGTTGGGATATTGTACAGCAAACAGTACAGAATTCTGCCCTGATATTGAATACCCAGTAATCGACATACTACCTGAACAGAAAGATATTTCAGATAAGGGCGGCACAATGCGATTGGGTGCTTATCCATGTAAAGTTGTTCCAAACACTAAAGCTGCAGAAGCTTATAAAGAAAAATTTATTTCAGAAAGACACCGTCACAGATTTGAATTTAACAATGATTACCGTCAGGCCATGATTGATAAAGGCCTGGTTATAAGCGGAGTTTATGAAGAAAAAGATCTGGTAGAAATTATCGAATTAGCCGATCACCCTTGGTTTGTAGCTGCTCAATTTCACCCCGAGTTTAAGTCCAGACCAAATAAATCACACCCATTATTCAGAGAGTTTATAGCAGCATCAAAAAAATAAATTAATAAAATAAGGAATGGAAACTAACCGGGATAACTTCCCGGTGTTTCCGCGTATCCTTGTATATAAAAGGAGGAATAGAAATGCCTTTAGTAAATCTTAAATATTTAATGGATCGTGCGGAGGAAGGTAAGTATGCAGTTGGAGCCTTTAACTGCAATAACATGGAAATTGTTCAGGCAATTGTTGAAGCGGCGGTAGAAGAAAATTCTCCAGTAATAATTCAGGCAAGTCAGGGAGCTATTAAATATGCAGGACTGGATTACATAGTAGCCTTGGTAAAAACGGCAGCGGACAATGCAGATATTCCCATCTGCTTACATCTTGATCATGGTACAGATTTCAATCAGGTAAAAGACTGTATTGACAGAGGATTTTCTTCTGTTATGTATGATGGCTCAAAACATCCATTAGAAGAAAACATAAGAATTACAAATGAAGTACTAGCCCTTGCAAGAGCTAAAAATGTTTCTGTTGAAGGAGAGCTTGGCAAAATTGGTGGTACTGAAGATGATGTGCATGTTGATGAAAAAGATGCAATGTATACAAAGCCAGAAGAAGCTAAATACTATGTTGATAAAACAGGTGTAGATGCTTTAGCTATTGCAATTGGAACAGCTCATGGTCAATACAAAGGGGAGCCTAAGCTTCGTTATGACATACTTGAAGAAATTGAAAAGTTAATTGATACCCCAATTGTTCTTCATGGTTCATCAGGTGTTCCTGACGAGTCTATCCGCAAAGCAATTGAACGTGGTGTAAGAAAAATCAATATTGATACAAACATCAGAGAAGCTTTCGTAAAAGGTGTTCATCAGGCAATTGAAGCAAATCCAGAGGAAATTGATCCTCGTAAAATTTTAGGACCAGCAAAAGAAAAAATGAAGAATATCATTAAAGAAAAAATCAGATTATTCGGATCCAGCGGCAAGGGAAAGCAGGTTTAAAAATGAAAATATTTATTGATACGGCAAATATTGATGAAATAAAAAAGGCAAGTGAACTGGGAATTCTTTCTGGGGTAACCACCAATCCAAGTCTTATTGCAAAAGAAGGCAGAGATTTTGTGCAGGTAGTTAAGGAGATTACAGAAATTGTAGATGGGCCAATTAGTGCGGAAGTAGTAAGCTTAACTAAGGACGAAATGGTTAAAGAAGCAAAGGAACTTGTTAAAATTCACGAAAATATTGTAATTAAAATTCCTATGATTCCCGAAGGTTTAAAAGCAATTTCTGTTCTAAGTGATTTGGGAATAAGAACAAATTGTACATTGATTTTCTCTGCAAATCAGGCAATACTTGCAGCAAATGCCGGGGCAACTTATGTAAGCCCATTTATTGGCAGAATTGATGATATTGGCTACAACGGAATGCAGCTTATTGAAGAGCTTACAGAGATTTTTGATAACTACTATTATGATACAGAAATAATTGCAGCAAGTATCCGCCACCCAATGCATGTTACCGATGCAGCCAGAGCAGGAGCAGATATAGCCACAATTCCATACAAAGTAATTGAGCAAATGATGAAAAACCCACTTACAGATATTGGTGTGGAAAAATTTTTAAAAGACTGGGAAGGATTGACTAAGTAGATGGAAAGAGGATTAGCCTTAGAATTTGTCCGTGTGACAGAGGCGGCGGCCCTGAATTCAGCAAGATGGATGGGCAAGGGAGATAAAATTAAAGCGGATGATGCCGCAGTAAAAGCAATGCGTGCAATGTTCGACACAATAAATGTAAAAGGAACCGTTGTTATTGGAGAGGGCGAGATGGACGAAGCTCCAATGTTGTACATCGGGGAAGTTGTAGGGAAAGGTGAAGAATGTGTAGACATCGCTGTTGACCCTCTGGAAGGCACAAACCTTGTAGCCAAGGGAATGCCAGGAGCAATTGCAGTAATGGCAGTAGCATCCCAGGGAGGACTTCTTCACGCTCCAGATATGTATATGGAAAAAATATGCGTTGGCCCAAAAGCAAAGGGCTGTATTGATATTAACGATCCTATAGAAGAAAACGTAAAAAGAGTAGCAAAGGCTTTAGGAAAATCTGTTGAAGATCTTACTGTTGTTATCTTAGACAGGGAACGTCACCAAAAGCAAATTGAAGCACTAAGAAAAATTGGTGCAAGAGTGAGATTGATAACTGATGGAGATGTGTCCCCTGCAGTTGCAGCAGCTCTTCCTGAAACAGGGATAGATATGATGATTGGCAGAGGTGGAGCTCCGGAGGGAGTTATCGCAGCAGCAGCATTAAAATGCCTTGGGGGAGACATGCAAGCAAGACTGTGGGCAGAAAATCCCGAAGAATTAAAAAGAGTAAAAGAAATGGGTATTGAAGATATTGATCACGTTCTGACACTTGATGACCTGGTTAGAACCGATGATGTAGTTTTTACTGCCACAGGTATAACAGACAGTGAACTCCTGCCAGGAGTGCGTTTCAACAGCCATTGCGCAGTAACAAATACATTGGTTATTAGAGGAATTACGGGAACAGTCCGCTTTATAGAAGCCAGCCATTACTACGAAACAAAACCCAAATATGTAAAGATGGAAGGCTAAAAGAATGAAAGAAAAAATAAAAGATTTAGATAAAAAAACAATGGCAGAGTTATATAAAACGGCCAAGGAATTGGAAATAAAAGGTTATACATCTTTCCGTAAGAAAGAACTGATTTATGAGATACAAAAGGCTATTTTAAAAACTGACGATCTCCTTCAGGCAGAGGGAATTCTTGATATTATGCAAGATGGCTATGGTTTTTTAAGACCTGTTGCATATATTCCAAGCCATGATGATATTTATGTTTCTCACTCTCAAATAAGAAAATTTGATCTTCGTATGGGAGACAGAGTTCAAGGACTTGCTCGCCCTCCAAAAGAAAATGAAAGAAACTTCGGATTGTTGCGAGTTGAACTTGTAAATGGCGAAGCTCCTGAAAAAGCTGCAGAAAGATTGCATTTTCCAGGTCTTACTCCAATTTATCCAAGGCAAAAAATTAAAATGGAAACTACCAGCGATAAGGTTGCAGCAAGAATTATCGATCTTTTCGCACCCATCGGAAAAGGACAGAGGGGACTTATTGTATCTCCTCCAAAAGCAGGTAAAACAGAGCTCCTTAAGGATATTGCCAACAGCATTTCCACAAATCATCCAGAGGTAGAAATACTAATTCTGTTGATTGATGAGCGTCCTGAGGAAGTTACAGATATTGAACGTTCAGTTAAGGCAGAAGTTATCAGCTCCACTTTTGATTCTCTTCCGGATAACCACATTAAGGTTTCTGAAATAGTTTTAGAGAGAGCCAAGAGACTGGTTGAGCACAAAAAAGATGTAGTTATTCTTATGGATAGTCTCACAAGACTTGCCAGAGCATATAACCTTGTAACTCCACCTAGTGGCAGAACATTATCCGGTGGTGTAGATCCAACGGCTCTATATAATCCAAAAAGATTCTTTGGAGCAGCCAGAAATATTGAAGAAGGCGGCAGCTTAACTATTCTTGCCACAGCCTTGGTAGATACTGGTAGCCGTATGGATGATGTAATTTTTGAAGAATTTAAAGGCACGGGAAATATGGAACTGATTTTGGACAGAAGTCTTGCAGAAAAAAGAATTTTCCCGGCAATTGATATTAAGCGTTCAGGTACAAGGAAAGAAGAACTTCTTCTGTCCGAAGAGGAACTTAAAATCGTATGGTATTGCAGAAAGCAATTGTTCCCTAAAAATGATAATGCAGAAACAGCAGATATGCTAATAAAATCATTACAAAGAACAACAACTAATGCAGATCTGATTCGTGCCTGGCCTCAAATGTTTAAATAAGGGGGTCAAATATGTTTAGTTATGTATATACAAATGAAGCTGGGGATCTTTTTGTTGATGATCAATTTCAAGCCTTGGGAAGAACGGGGAAAGATATTGTAGAACCACTTCCAGAGGAAATGATTCCAATGCCGGAGGGTGCTACATTTGTCTTGATACCGGACAGAAAACCTGTTGTTATGAAATTTGACAGCTTTATACCTTATCCATATTCCGAAAACAAACTCGTGGGAGCTATTTTGCCCCAGGGGTATACCAGGACTCTAATGCCAGCATTCCTGGAGCCAGAAGAAGGGGACCAGATTCTTCCTCTTTTTGGATACACTATGGTTGGTTATCGTGATGGAGAATTTTATGTAGCTGCAATGAAAACAGATGAGGATAAGAAATGGAACCCAGAACACTTTAATACGCAAGATCTTTCCCAGAGAATAAATAAGATGAAAAACATTTTCCCTAAAAATGCTCTGGTAAAACACTTGTCAAATTGTGCAATAAATTATTCTTGCTTCACAGCCCAGAATATTTTTTACAAAAGGTGGGAGGGTGGAATTCCCGTTTCTCCAGTTTGTAATGCAAATTGTTTAGGATGCATATCCCTTCAACCATCAGAATGTTGCCCATCACCTCAGGACAGAATTACTTTTGTTCCATCGGTAGATGAGATTGCCCAACTTGGAATTTATCATCTTCAGGAGGAAGATTCTATAATTAGTTTTGGACAGGGTTGCGAAGGTGAACCAACTCTTCAGTCGAAAGTAATAGCAGAGAGCATAAAAAAAATAAGGGAAACGACAAAGGTTGGCACCATTAACTGTAACACGAATGCAGGATATACAAAAGGTATCAAAGAAATAGTTGATGCTGGAATAGATTCATTGCGAGTTAGCATAAACAGCGCAGTAGAAGAAACTTATAACAGTTATTACATGCCAGGGAACTATTCTCTTGCAGATGTAGGTAACAGTCTCAAGTATGCAGCAGAAAACAATTGCTATACTTATTTAAATTTATTGGTATTACCCGGTGTAAATGATACAGAAGAAGAAATTGAAAAGCTTGTAGAATTTATAAGAGACAATAAAGTTAAAGAAGTTCAGTTTAGAAATTTGAATATTGACCCAGATAGATATCTAGATAAAATAAGCATAAAAGGGGAAGCTTTAGGAATTTTAGCATTAAAAGAAATTCTCGAAAAAGAACTTCCTGAATTAAAAACTGGAAATTATTCAAAGCCAGTTAAACGAAACACTTGACTCAGAAGGTCAATAAGGATATAATAACAAAAGTGTTCTTTTGTGAAACTTAAGGAAAGAGGTGAACACGATGAAACAAGGTATTCATCCAAACTACCAGACAGCTAAAGTAACTTGTGGTTGCGGAAATGAATTTGAATCAATGTCAACAAAAAATGAAATTAAAGTTGAGATTTGCTCAGAATGTCATCCATTCTACACTGGTAAGCAACGTGCAGTTCAAGCAGCTGGCAGAGTTGATAAATTCAATAAAAAATTCAAACGTGAAGACTAATTCTTCAATTGAAAAAAACAATATAAAAATAATAAAAACTAAGGCATTGGTGTATACCGTGCCTTTTTTTATTTAAAAAAATATAAATTGGTGTATAATTATATTTATAGGTTTTTAGGAATAAGAAAGATGGTGATTTAAATGAGCAACGGAAGAGTATTGATTAATAACTTAAAAATATTTCTGGCCCTTTTTGCTTTTTGGGTTTTGCTTTCAGAAAAATTTGAAGTTAAATTTATACTCATGGGCTTAGGGGCGTCACTTATCGGAACATTTATTTCAAGAGAAATTATGATCCTTTCAAGAAGAGAAAACGGGGATATAATTCATGGTTTTGATTTTCCTGTTTTCAAATACATAAAGTATTGGATATGGCTGGTTGGCCAAATAATAATTGCTAATATTCAAATAGCATTTGTTATTTTAAATCCAAAACTTCCAATTAACCCCCAGATTGTTGTCTTTAAACAAAAGATGGACAATCCCCTTGCCCACCTAAGCCTGGGAAATTCAATAACATTAACTCCAGGAACTGTTACCGTAGATATTGATAACGGCGAATATATTATCCATGCACTTACGGATGATACAGCGGCGGCTCTTTATTTTGCAAATAACCAAGGAGATATCAGAAAAAAAGTTGCAGATTTATTTGACGAAAAGATTGAGAAGGATGATTTATAATGGAAAATTTTTTTCTTACCTTGCTGGTGGGTTTGTTGATTGTTGTTATTTCAATGCTGTACCGGGTAATTAAGGGACCTACAGTATATGACCGATTAAATGGTTTGGGAGTCGTGGGGACTTCGACAATTTTAATATTAATTACGATTGGTTTTATCGATGAACGGGTAGATATGTTTGTAGATATCGCTATTGCTTATGCATTACTTGGTTTTATTAGTTTAATAGTATTGGCAAAATTTCTTTCAGATTAGGGGTGTATAAGGGTGGTAAACTATATTGCAATTATTTTCATTCTTTTCGGTTTCTTTTTTGTCTCGGTTGCGGCAATAGGAGTTCTAAGATTACCGGATTTTTACACAAGAATGCATGCTTCAGGGAAAAGCGAGACTCTGGGAGTAATGCTAACCTTAATTGGCTTTGTAATTTACAACGGCTTTAATTTAGTTTCTTTAAAAATGATGCTAGTATCTGCGTTTATTCTTTTAGGAAACCCAATAGGAACTCATGCTATTTCCAGAGCAGCATTTTATTCAGGTTTAGAACCTTGGAGAAAGAAGGACAATTAAATGTTTATTCTTATTATGATGGTAGTATTTTTGATTTTGATTATTGGAGTAGGTCTTGCAGCTCTAGAGATTAAAGATTTACTCGGTGCGGTAGTAGCATACAGCGCTTTTAGCTATCTTGCAGTTGCCCTTTATTTGATTCTTGGTTCTCCAGATGTTGGTTTTACGGAGGCTGTAATTGGTGTAATTTCTTCTGTTTTTTTTATTTTTGCAATAAAAGAGATGAACAGGTGGTGTGCTAAGTGAAGAAGATTCAAATTATATTACTGATGATGGTATTTTATATTTTTCTCAATGCAGTTGGAGGGTTACCAATAGTTGGAGATGTTGACTCGCCTGCTGCGACACATATTTCTCCGAGATACATAGAAAAAAGTTATAAAGAGACCGGTTCAAAGAACTTTGTTACTGCGGTATTAGCAGATTACCGTGCTTATGATACT
>RZYW01000122.1 GCA_009930175.1 Clostridia bacterium | reverse complement strand
TAGAAAATTCTGAAATAAAAGAAAAAATAATTGAATTAAATATTGATTACAAAGATAGATATTTAAGAGCAATAGCTGATTTGGAAAATTATAAGAAAAGAGTTGATAGAGAAAGAGATGAAATAAGGAATATATCTAAGTTTTATGTTGTTTCTGAATTTTTATCGCTTTACAATAATTTGAAACAGGCTGAAGTATTTATTCCTAAGGAAATGCAAAAAGAAAACTGGGTTGTTGGAATAAAAATGATAGCTGATCAATTTGAAAAAAAGCTTTCAGAAATGGGTATTGAAGTTGAACATACAGAAGGTAAAAAATTTGATCATAATCTAATGGAGGCTGTTAGTACTGAGTCTGATAAATCGAAAGAAGAGGATTTAGTTTTGAGAGAGATTTCTCCTTGCTATAAAATGAGTGGAAAAGTTATAGAACATGCAAAAGTTATTGTAAATAAAATTTTGTAACTTTAAATAACTAATAATTAATTTTTAATTATATGTCTATTATAAAATATAATCCAAGTCTTATTGATGATATTTTTGATGATTTTTGGGGTGGAAATTTACCTACAAGATCATCTATTTCTAGAAATATTCCAGCTGTAGATATATATGATGATAAAGAAAATATTTATATAGATTGTAGTTTAAATGGTATATCTCCTGAGGATGTTTCTTGCGAAATTGAAAATGGAATTTTAACACTTAAAGGAAACTCTGAAAAAAAGAAAGAAATTGATGAGAAAAATTATTATAGAAAAGAAATTAGTATGGGTGGATTTATGAGGCAAATTGCTCTTCCCGTTGAAGTTGATTCTGATAAGGCTGAAGCTGTTTTCAATAAAGGTCTTTTGAAAATAACTGTGCCAAAATCTGAAAAGACAAAGGCAAAAAAAATTGATATTAAACATTAAATAAATATAAATAATTTAAATATAAATTTATGAGTAAAATTCTAGGTATTGATTTGGGAACTACCAATTCATGTATGGCTATTATAGAGGGTGGAAAACCTACTGTTATTGAAAATAAAGAAGGTTCTAGAACTACACCATCTGTTGTTGCTGAAACAAAAGGAAAAGAAACTATTGTTGGACAAGTTGCAAAAAGACAAGCTGTGACTAATCCAAATAATACTATTTTTTCTGTTAAAAGACTTATAGGTAAATCTTATAATGATTCTTCTATAAATAAAGATTTTGATTTACTTCCTTATGAAGTTGTAAATGATGGAGGAAGTGTAAAAGTTAAGATGGGAGATAAAAATTATTCTCCTGAAGAAATTTCTGCTAAAGTTTTAAGAAAATTAAAAGAAGATGCAGAAGCTAAAACTGGTGAAAAAATAACTGAAGCTGTAATTACGGTTCCTGCTTATTTTGATGATTCTCAAAGACAAGCTACAAAAAATGCAGGTAAGATTGCGGGGCTTGATGTAAAAAGAATTATAAATGAACCAACTGCGGCTGCTCTTGCTTATGGTTTGAATAAAACTAAAGATGAAAAAATTGTAGTTTACGATTTCGGTGGAGGAACTTTTGATGTTTCTGTTCTTGAAGTTTCTGATATGGATGGGGAATTATCTGTTGAGGTTAGATCTACAAATGGTGATACTCATTTAGGAGGAGATGATATTGATCAAATTGTAACTAATTATTTAATTTCTGAATTTAATAAAGATCAAGGTATTGATTTGTCTAAGGATAAAATGGCGCTTCAAAGATTAAAAGAGGCTGCTGAAAAAGCTAAAATTGAGCTTTCAACTAGTATTGAATCTAATGTTAATTTGCCTTTTATAACTACTGATGCTTCTGGTCCTAAACATCTTGATGTAAAAATAACTAGAGCTAAGCTTGAAGAACTTGTTACTCCTATTGTTGAAAAAACTAGAAAACCTATGGAAAATGCCTTAAAAGATGCTGGTTTTTCTAAAGGTGATATGAATGAAGTAATTTTAGTTGGAGGACAAACTAGAATGCCTCTTATTCAAAAATTTGTTGAAGATTATTTTGGTAAAAAACCTAATTGCACTGTAAATCCTGATGAAGTTGTTGCTTTGGGAGCTGCTGTTCAAGCTGGTGTTTTTCAAGGAGATATAAAAGATGTTTTACTTCTTGATGTAACTCCTTTGACTCTTGGTATAGAAACTTTAGGTGGGGTTAGAACTCCTCTTATTGAAAGAAATACTACAATTCCTGCTTCTAAAACTCAAGTTTTCTCTACTGCTATTGATAATCAACCTTCTGTAGAAATAAATGTTTTACAAGGTGAAAGAGAGATGGCTGCTGATAATAAAAGTCTTGGAAGATTTAATTTGGATGGTATAACTCCTGCTCCAAGAGGTGTTCCTCAAATTGAAGTTACTTTTGATCTTGATGCTAATGGTATTTTAAATGTTTCTGCTAAAGATAAAGCTACTGGAAAGGAACAAAAAATTACTATTACTGCTTCTACAAATCTTTCTGATGAAGAAGTTGAAAAAATGAGAAAAGAGGCTGAACTTCATGCTGATGAAGATAAAAAGAAAAAAGAAAATATAGAATCTAGAAATATGGCTGATTCTTTAATTTTCCAAACCGAAAAATTTATGAAAGAAAATCAAGATAAAATAGATTCTGCTGATAAAGAAAATCTTGAAGGAAGAATAAAGAATTTAAGAGATGTTTTGGCTAGAACTGATGCTACAACAGAAGAAATAAAAAAAGCTTCTGATGAACTTGGTGAAGAATCTCAAAAAGTTGGAACTAAAATGTATCAAGCTCAACAACAAGCTGGTTCTACTGGCGCTGAATCAAAAGAAGAAAATGCTTCAGAGGAAGGTGATGAAAAGAAAGAAGAAGAAACCGTAGAAGGTGAAGTCGTTGATGAAAAATAATATAAATATACATACTTGCCACTTTTTGTGGGAACGCGCCGTGGCGC
>RZYW01000121.1 GCA_009930175.1 Clostridia bacterium | reverse complement strand
TCAGTGCTCCGCAGACACATTTGTGGTTAATCAAAGTTTGGTTCTCCGCATCAACATTTGTTGTGAAAATCGCCACCTTCGCCAAGCCCCGAAACCGTTGTGCGGCATGTTAAAAAACGACTACTTTACAATATAAGCTTATGAAAAAGAAGAAAATATGTTTTGTGATAATGGGTTTTGGAAAAAAGACTGATTATGCTAGTGGACGAACTTTGGACTTAGATATGACTTATAAAAACATAATTAAACCAGCAGTTATTGAAGCAGGGTTTGAATGTGTAAGAGCAGATGAAATTCAAGATTCAGGTTTAATTGACAAAAGTATGTATGCACTACTTATACAATCAGACTTAGTTGTTGCAGATATTTCTACATACAATCCAAATGCGATTTATGAACTTGGTGTAAGACATGCTGTTCGTCCTTTTTCGACTATAATAATGAAAGAGGAAAAAGGGAAAATACCATTTGATATTGACCATAGTAGAATTTTTCAATATACACATCTTGAAGAAGATATTGGTGCAACTGAAGCAGAACGATGTCAGAAAGATTTAATCTCATTAATTAACGAAGTTTCCAAAAATCAAGCAACAGATAGTCCTCTGTATGAATTTATTAAAGGTGTTAATCCACCTAAGTTGCCTAAGGAAGAATACCACTCAATAATTGCAGAATTAGCAGAAAGAGAAAAACATATATTTGCTTTAGTTGAACGTGCTAAAGAGTTAATGGAAGAAAGTAATTTTTCTGAAGCCGTTAAATTTTGGAATAAAGCAAGTGAGCGAGTTGAAAATGAACCATTTTTTGTCCAACAAAAAGCTTTATGTATTTATAAAAGCAAGCTCCCTTCTGAAAAAACTGCATTGATGGATGCATTGTCTGTAATTAATGAACTTGAACCTGACGGTTCAACTACAGACCCCGAAACATTAGGAATTACCGGAGCAATTTATAAAAGACTTTGGTTGCTCGATAAAGACATTGAACAATTAAAACGTGCTATAAAATACTATGGAAAATGTTTTAAAATAAGGGAGGACTATTATACCGGTGAAAATTATGCTCAATGTTTAGAATTTATGTCAAAGGAAGAAATTCCTGATAATGAAGAAAAAATCTATTTTAAAATTGAAGCTAAAAGGACAAGAGAAAAAATAATTACCATACTTTCTGACAGTATTTTAGAAGATAGTTTCGATACTAGAGTTGATAAAAAATGGATTTATGCTACTATGTCAAATTGTTTCTTAGCGTTGGAGAATTACGAAAAGGCAAAGGAATACGAGAAATTATTTCAAACAGAAGAACCTTTGGATTGGGAGTTGGAAACCTTCTCTGAATCAAAAAAACAAATCAATAATCTAAAAACAAATTAAAATGGCAAAAACTTACACAATTTTCATAAGCCACTCATGGGCTTATGTAGCTGACCTAAACAATTTAAAAAACCTATTGGAGAATCGTGGTTATTTTAATGTGCAATTCGAAGAAGCAACACCAGATGTTCCAATAAACTCGGAAAATGCAAATTACATAAAACAACGACTTCGTCAGAAAATATCCAACTCTGATGTAGTTCTTGGAATTGCTGGAGTATATGCATCGTATAGTGACTGGATGACTTGGGAATTAGACAAAGCAATTGAATTGGAGATTCCAATAGTTGGAGTTGTTCCAAGAGGAGCAGAAAGAATTTCGACAGTAGTTTCTTCAAGAGCAAAAGAGGTTGTGAGATGGAATACAGAAAGTATTGTAGCTGCAATTAGAAAATGGGCTTAAAAACACGACCGCACAACATTTTGTATAAGTAATGGCAGGCAAAGTGCTAAATATCAAGGTTTGTAGCCCGCTCAAACAGCATAGCGGTTTGACAGGAAAGTACCACGCAATCTGCCACTACTCATACAATTTACCGTTATGCGGCAGCTTAAAAACAGACACACACTAATATTTTCACTATGAAACCAAAGAAATATGCTTCATTAGCAAAAAGGTACACAGAACAACCATTCAATGAAATTTTTGCTTATTTCCCGTTCAATCCAGAAAATGAAGAAACTTGGGAAACACCTTATGAGCATTTAGCAAGAATTGCAAAGGTTGAAGATTGGCATTTCAATCGACCTGAGTTTAAAGCTAAATACAGACAACAGTTTCCAATTCTAACAAATTATTTAAACTACACTTTTTTAAGAGCACAAGAGCTTAACCTTATTTCTTACTCGATAGATGGAGACAAAGCCTGCTTTAATACAGGACTTCAGACCAAAGAAGAAAAAGATATTTTTGCCCTATTTTTTAAAAACAAGGAAGCTACAAAATATAAGGCTCCCGATTGGACACTTTATACATTTGTTGATTCTTACTCTACCAAGTTAAATCCTTATAAACCACTTCCTGACTTGCCAACTTATATTAAAGACCCGGCAGACTTAGTGTTTGATACAAACCTTGACTTGGAAATAAACACTGAACATATTATTGAGCAGAACAAAGAAAGGCTCCCACCTGTTTTACAGACAAATAGGCGATTAGCAATGACAGCCTTAAACGGCTCAATTGAATCTCTCAAATCTAAAGTCTTAAGAAACTACAAAGTTGCCATTCCTCATTGGTATGAAAATAAAATGCAACTTTTACTTCCACTTAACTTGACAGATGATAATAATGCTGACGTAGCATTAGTAATAGATAAAGATAAGCAAAGGAATATCTATCGTGCGACAACTATTTTAACGATGGATCTTGCCTATATTGATGCAAGACTTATTACACGTCCTGACAGAGAATGGTTAAACCCTTAAAAAAAAGCCGACCGCATAATCGAGTAGACTGCCCCGCCAGCCTTGGCTGACGGGGAGAGCCTCTCACACCACTGTACGTACGGTTCACGTATACAGCGGTTCGTTAAGAAAT
>RZYW01000120.1 GCA_009930175.1 Clostridia bacterium | reverse complement strand
TGATGGGTGGAGTAACTGCCTCAGCTATTGCCCTAAATCTTAATCTTCCAAAAGTACTGTTGCTGCCAATTATGTTTATTGGTGCTTTTGTGGCTGGGGGTTTATGGGGATCAATTTCAGGATTTCTTAAGGCTAAGTTTAATGTTCACGAAGTTGTGTCCACAATTATGCTTAACTGGATTGCTTATTGGTCTGTGTATTATATTGTACCTTTGTATATGAAAGCAGAATTTTTAGAAACTGAGTCAAGAAGAATTCCAGCTGCAGGCTCTTTAAGAGTAGAGTGGTTAAAAGATTTATTCAATGGCTCATACATAAATCTGGGCATATTTCTAGCTATAATAATTTCCATTATAATTGCATTTATTTTAGATAAAACTACACTGGGCTATGAATTGAAAGCTGTTGGTTTTAACAAGACTGCGGCGGAAACCGCGGGAATAGATGTTAACAGAAATATAATTTTATCTATGGCAATTTCAGGAGCCCTTGCAGGGATTGGGGGACTTACCCTTTATACAGGAATTGCTTCAAATATTCAAATTGGAATACTGCCAGCCCAGGGTTTTGATGGGATTGCAGTTTCTCTTCTTGGAGCGAACTCTCCTCTAGGAGTTTTTGTTTCTGCACTCTTCTTTGGTCTTCTTCACTCGGGAAAAGGATTTATGACTGCAGTAACGGGGATACCTCCGGAAATTGCAGATACTATAATTGCTACAATAATTTATTTTGCAGCAACAAGCATAGTTATTGACAGGTTTCTTGAAAACCGTAAAAAGAGAAGGGAGGAAAATTAAATGCTGGATCTTATTATTCAAATTTTTCCCTATGCAATAGCTTTTACTATTCCTCTGTTAATAACTTCTCTTGGGGGATTATATTCAGAAAGAAGTGGTGTTGTAAATATTGGCTTGGAAGGTCTTATGCTGGTTGGCTTATTTACCGCAGCTCTTGTTATAAATAAGCTGGAAATAATTTATCCTGGAAAAGCAATTTGGATAGGTCTTTTGGCAGCAATGGTTGCGGGAGCTCTTTTTGCCCTGCTTCACGCTTTTGCATGTATTACATTGAATGCAAATCAAATAATTAGTGGTATTGCCATTAACATGACGGCAACGGCATTAACAGTTTATCTAGCAAGGGGAATTACTGGTAGTGGAAATATTCAAATTATGTTAGGATTGCCTAGAAAAAATGTACCTTTCTTAAGTGAAATTCCAATAATTGGTAAAATGTTTTTCACTGGTACATATGCTACTACCTGGGTTGTTTTGCTAATTTTGTTGTTATCTTGGTTTTTGTTATATAAAATGGTTTTTGGTTTGAGATTAAGAGCTTGTGGGGAGCATCCTCATGCAGCAGATGCAGCGGGTATAAATGTTTATCTGGTACGCTACATTGCAGTAATGATTTCTGGAGCCTGTGCCGGACTGGGTGGAGGAATTATTTTAGTAACTTATTCGGGAGAATTTAATGGAAGCGTTGCAGGACTTGGATTTTTAGCACTGGCAGCTTTAATTTTTGGACAATGGAAGCCACTAGGTATTTTAGCAGCAACATTTTTCTTTGGTTTCGCAAGCACTATTGCCAACGTTTCCCAGGTAATACCTGCATTATCCAGTATTCCAGGTATTTTACTAAAAACATTCCCATATATCTTCACATTAATTGCTCTTGTTTTCTCAGCAAAATCATCTCAGGCTCCTAAGGCAGCTGGGGAACCCTATGATAAGGGTAAGAGATAAAAGAAGGGTGATATTATGGCAGAAATTACTTTACTATCAAAGTTTTCCCTTTTTGCTCTGGGTCTTTTAGTTGGAGCTATTTCTCCAACTTTTGGTATTGGCGGGGGGCTGGTAACAGTCCCCATTCTGATTTTATTTTTTGGAATGGATGGCAATATTGCAACAGCAACATCTTTAGGGTTAATTGTTTTTACAACATTATCAGGAACAATCGCCTACTATGTTGAAAGAAGAATTGATTTTAAACTTGCTGGCATCTTTATGCTTTTTGCTGTTCCAGGTACCTTACTTGGGGGATACGGGGCAAATTATATTGCAAGAAACAATTATGAAGTTGATATATTGCAATTTGTGTTTGCGGCTTTTATGATTGTAATCGCCGGAAGCAAATTGATAAGTATAATAAAGGAATTTAAAAATAAAAATAAAAAGAATTTAGGCTGTGAATTTGAAGTAGCAGATAACACTAATAATGAAGATGGAATTAAGGATCCAAAAAGTTTTTGGGAAAGCAATATATTGCACAGAGAATTTATGGATCAAAGAAAAATTAGATTTAAGTATGAAGTAAAGGTTTTCCCAAATATTCTTGTAGCTTTTATAGGAGGACTTTTTGGAGCTCTTCTTGGACTTGGTGGAGGAATTATTTATGTCCCTGTTTTAACAATGCTAATGGGTGTGCCTATAGGTATTGCAGCAGCAACATCAACTTTTACAATATTAATTTCAAGTATTCTTCCAATTGTTTTGAGATTCGAGTATATACAGTGGGATTATGTTATTTTTCTTGCATTAGGAACCGTTATTTCGGCAAGTGTTATACCAAAATTTGTATGTAAAGTGCAATCAGAAAAGCTGCTTTTAGGATTTTGGATTATTGTAGCAATTACTGCATTGCGTTTGCTAATAAATGTAATAATTATTTTAACTTGATGTTTGAGGTGTTTTTAATGGAGAGAGAATTTATAAAAGTTTTTAAAGCTCTTGGAGAAAATACGAGGATGAAAATTATTAAGCTTTTATCTTACAAAAGTATGTGTGTTTGTGAGTTAAGCGAAGTATTGGGAATGCTTCAGCCAAGAATTTCTCAGCATTTAAAAATTTTAAAAGAAGCAAGGCTTGTAAATGAAAGCAAAGAAGGATACTGGGTTTTTTATTCTCTTAATGAAGAAAATCTAA
>RZYW01000006.1 GCA_009930175.1 Clostridia bacterium | reverse complement strand
TATAAGCCAAGCCCAGTTTTAACAAAAGTTGCTGGTGCGGTTAACGTAGCGATTGGTTTTGCTGCTTTGCCATTAATGTTCCATGTATTAGGATTATAATTTAAAATTAATTTTGTTATTAGTTAGTCAACTCTACCCACTTTATGTGGGTCTTTTTTTTTCTTTGATTATGTACTAGAATATAATAATTAATATAAAAAAGAAGGTGTTTTCTTTGGGACATGATCATGACAAGAAAAAAAGAATGGATATACCAGAAGACAAAATTGGGAATGGGATAACAAATAATATTAATAAAGTAGTAGGAATTGCCAGCGGTAAGGGTGGAGTGGGCAAGTCATCAATAACCGCACTAATTGCAGTAGCATTAAAGAAAAATGGGTACAAAGTCGGAATTTTAGATGCAGATTTAACAGGTCCCAGTATTCCCAGACTATTTGGTATAGACGCTGTACCTGAAAAAATGGAATTGGGAGTTTTACCAGTTAAAAGCAGAGATAACATTATTGTAATGTCAATAAATTTATTATTAGAAAATAAAGATGATCCTGTATTATGGAGAGGACCGATTCTTTCAGGTGTAATTAAGCAATTTTGGGAAGAGGTTATTTGGGCTAACCTGGACTTTCTGCTTATAGACCTTCCTCCTGGAACTGGGGATATTCCATTGACAGTAATGCAAAGTATTCCGGTAGATGAAGTTGTAATGGTTACGGGTCCTCAAGATGTAACAAATATGGTTGTAAAAAAGGCAGTAAGAATGATGGAAAAAATGGATATTCCTATTTTGGGAGTTGTGGAAAATATGGCATATATTTCATGCCCCGGCTGCAACGAAGTAATTAAACCTTTTGGAGAAAGTTATGCTGGTAAAATGGCTGAGGAATGTGGATTAGAATTAATTACATCTCTTGAAACAGACCCGGAATTTATTGCACTGGCAAATGAAGGGAAAGTTGAAGATTACAAAGGTGAGAATCTTGAAAAAATTAAGAAGGTCATTGAAAAATTAATGTAAATTTAAATAAATAAATATTGCACAAATGCTGATTAGTCTTTATAATTAAAAAGCTTTGTGATAGTTATAGAGCCAAAACGGCTCTATTTTTTATGGGAGGAATACATTTGAAAAAGGAACTAATTAGAAACATCGCCATAATTGCTCACGTTGATCATGGTAAAACCACTTTGGTTGACAAAATGCTTATGCAAACAGGCAATTTCCGCAGTAACGAGAAAGTTATTGAGAGAGTTATGGACAGCAATGATCTTGAAAGAGAAAAAGGAATTACAATATTAGCAAAAAATACAGCTGTTGATTACGGCGATTACAGAATAAATATTATAGATACACCAGGTCACGCTGATTTTGGTGGAGAAGTAGAACGTATCATGAAAATGGTTGATGGAGTTTTACTTGTTATTGATGCATATGAGGGTTGCATGCCTCAAACGAAGTTTGTATTAAAAAAAGCCCTTGAAGAAAATTTAAAGCCAATTGTAGTAATTAATAAAATGGATAGAGATTTTATCAGACCAGCAGAAGTTATTGATGAAGTTATTGATTTATTTATAGATCTTGGTGCACATGAAGATCAGTTGGATTTCCCTGTTCTTTATGCTTCTGGTATTCAGGGTATTGCATCAACAACACCAGATAATCTTGGAACAGATCTTGAACCATTATTTAAAGAAATTATAGAACATATTTCTGCTCCAGCAGGAGATGTAGAGAATGATCTTCAGCTTCAGATTACACTTTTAGATTATAGTGATTTTCTTGGAAAAATTGGTATTGGTGTTGTAAGAAATGGGAAAATTAAACTTAATATGCCAGTTGAGATTGCAAAAAATGATGGTAAAACTGACAGACAAAAAATTACTAAGCTATATGCTTTTTCTGGATTAAAACGTATTGAAGTTGAAGAGGCGGAAGCTGGAGAAATTGTTGCTATTGCTGGTGTTGGTGAGATTAGTGTTGGAGATACACTTTGCGAAATGGGCAAAGTAGCTCCCCTGGACAGAGTAATTATTGAAGAACCAACATTACAAATGAATTTTCTTGTTAACGACTCACCATTTGCTGGTAAAGATGGAGATCCATTCACTGCCAGAAAGCTTGAAGCCAGATTAATGAAAGAAATGCATACGGACGTTTCTTTAAGAATTGAAAAAACTGATAAAGCGGAAGTATTTTCTGTTGCAGGAAGAGGAGAACTTCACCTTGCGGTTATTATTGAAAAACTTCGTCGTGAAGGTATTGAGTTCCAGGTATCAAGACCACAAATTATTGTAAAAGAAATTGATGGTAAAAAAATGGAACCTTATGAACTTCTTTTTGTAGAAACTCCAGAAGAACACCTTGGTGCTGTAATGGACCTTCTAAGCAGAAAAAAGGCTGATATGATTGATATGGCAAATATTGGAGGAAACGTAAAAATAAAATACGAAATTCCTTCAAGAGGTGTAATTGGTTTAAGAACAGATTTCCTTACAGAAACAAGAGGTTATGGAATTTTAAATCACTCATTTGTTGACTACAGACCTATGTCAGGAGAAATATCAGACCGTAAAAATGGAGTTCTTGTTTCCTGGGAAACTGGAACAACTACTGGATATGCATTACAGTCCGCTGAAGAAAGAGGAACTCTTTTTGTTGATCCTGGAACTGATGTATATGAAGGAATGATAGTTGGAGAGAATAAAAAAGATGAAGATCTGACATTAAATGTTTGCAAACAAAAGCAACAAACCAATGTACGTTCTTCTGGTAAAGATGATGCAATTAAACTAAAAGGGAAGAAAGCTCTAAGTCTTGAGCAAGCTCTTACCTATCTTGCAGAAGATGAATATCTTGAAATTACTCCTAAAACTTTCCGTCTTAGAAAGATATATCTTTCTAAAAATGAAAGAGATAAGCAAAATAAGTACAAAAAATATAGTCAGGGTGCATAAAAGTATAATAGTGTATACAATTTGCGATTCAATTGACTTTAAAATCTACAGATAATATAATTCAAACATAACATAGCTAAATAGATTTATGGACAATGGGGTCCTTGGAACAGCAATACTGTTCTGAGGACTTTTTTTATTCCGGAAGTGTGGTGCTGTTTATGGGGGAATCAGCAATTATCTGTATGAAGAAAAATTTGCTTTTCCAAAATATTAAAGCTGGTTTAAAGCAAATGGGTTTTAATCAGATTATCGAAACAGATGATTTGGAAAATCTGTTAAGACAAACACATTCTTTGAAAAATTCATTAGTAGTTTTTGACCCTTCAGAATACGGGACAAATGGTATAAGGGTGTCAAAGGTTCTGGCAAGGGAAAGAATGGGACCACTAGTCTTTATTATTTCAAATAAAAGGCTTGTTAAACCTATTGAAGAAATTATTGAAAAGGATGGTTGGGGTGCAAGCTATTTAACAACTCCCCTGAGCTTTGAAGTTCTGAGAGTGGCTGTTAAGCTGATAACGCAAAGTTACAAAAAAATTGTTGAACTAGAAAATAAGTTGCTTGAAGTAAATGAAGTGCTTGCAGAAAAGAAAAAAATAAATATAGCAAAGGAACTTTTGATTAAGAACAGGCAGCTTTCTGAACCGGAAGCCCATAAACTAATTCAGAAAATTAGTATGAAAACCGGGAAAAGCGTGAAAGTTGTTTCAGAAAAAATAATCAAAGAACTATCCTTTTAAGCTGGGCAAAGGCGTCCAGAGAAAATATATCGAGTTTTCGGTATGTTTTCCCTGGGCGCTTTTTTTATTAAAGCACCAGAATATTAAGGGCCATGGATTTTAGTTTCAGGATCCCCCATTAATCCTTTCCATTCCATGGCCCTTAATTTCAAAAAGTTTAATTAAAAAATGAAAATTGGAGGTTGAGCAATATGAAAAAAATTGAAGCAGTAATTCGTCCTTCCAGACTTGAGGGAGTTAAAACAGCTCTTTCTGATTTTGGGATTAGCGGGATTACAATAACTCAGGTTGTTGGGTGTGGTTTACAAAAAGGACAAACAGAATTTTACAGAGGTAATCCGATACACATAAATTTATTACCTAAAATAAAACTAGAGATAGTAGTTAAAGCTGAACAAGCTGAGGATGTAATAAAAATAATTATTGAAAATGCTAAAACTGGAAAAGTAGGAGATGGGAAGATTTTTATTCAGGATATTTCTGGAGCAATAAGAATCAGAACTGGTGAGAAGGATAGAGACGCTTTATAAATAAAATTACACGGGAGAGGGAAATATTATGAAAAAATTATTATTATTACTGGTCTTATTTATTTTTACGGGAATAAATGGGTTTGCTCTGGAAGCAGTGGAAATTGAAGAATCTTTCAGTGCGATTACTTTAGCGATAGATACAATTTGGATTATGATTGCTGGTTTTATGGTGTTTTTTATGCATGCAGGCTTTTCTCTTGTTGAGATCGGTTTTACAAGATCTAAGAATACTATAAATATTCTAATGAAAAATATGATTACTGTAGCAATTGGCGTTATTTGTTTTTTTGTTATAGGTTTTGGTATAGCTTACGGTGAAAGTTTGAAGGGATTTTTAGGAACTTCAGGATTTTTATTATCAGGATTTGCTGATTTTGATTTTGGAATTTATTTGCCAGGAGCGTTCTTTTTTCAAGCGGTTTTTGCTGCAACTGCAGCAACTATAATTTCTGGAGCAGTTGCTGAAAGGATTAAGTTTCAGGCGTATTTGATTATAGCAATAATAACAACAGCTCTAACATATCCAGTTGTAACCCATTGGGTATGGGGTGGAGGATGGTTATCTGAGCTTGGATTCCATGATTTAGCAGGCTCAACTGTTGTTCATTCAGTTGGTGGCTGGTCGGCATTAATTATAGCTTACGTTTTGGGAGCCAGGATTGGGAAATATGGACCTAAAGGAGAAATTAATGTAATTCCGGGACATAATATTCCCCTTGGTGCATTAGGTGTGTTAATACTTTGGTTTGGCTGGTTTGGATTTAACCCTGGTAGTACTTTATCTGGAATGGCCTCTTCAGCAATAACTGTAATTGCAACAAATACTCTTCTTTCTGCAGCAGCAGGAACGATTAGTTCCATGGTGTACTCATGGTTGAAATTTGGGAAGCCGGATATTACATTTACTCTAAACGGTGCCTTGGCTGGACTTGTTGCCATTACTGCAGGTGCAGATGTTATGTCTCCAATTGGATCAATAATAACTGGTTTATTTGCAGGTGTAATTCTTGTAATGGCAGTACAGTTGTTTGACAGAATAATAAGAATAGATGACCCGGTAGGAGCAATTTCGGTACATGGTGTTTGCGGAGCTTTTGGAACATTTGCTGTAGGTATTTTCGCCCTTGATGGTGGCCTTGCTTATGGAGGAGGAATGGACTTACTTTTTGCTCAAGCAATTGGTATTGGAGCAACTTTCCTCTGGTGTGTAACAATAGGATTTATTTTAGCAACAGTAATTAAAGCTACTATTGGGATCAGAGTTCCTGAACATGAAGAACTTAATGGATTAGATATGGAAGAACATGCAATGTCAGCATATAGTGAGTTTTATATAGATCTGCCTCCAATTGATGTTACGGTAAAAAGCAAAGTAATAAGTGAATAACCTAGAATTAAAGGTACTCCGGCTATATTTTTTAGCTGTGGGTACCTTTTTTTTATTCCTGAAGAGTGCTAAAATATAGAACAGTTTCAGGACAGGGGTTAAAAACATGAAGGATAGAAGTACATCGGGAATTTTAAAGGACTGGTACTCTTTTAACTTAAAATTAGTACTACAGGGAATTATAATAGGTTTTTTAACGGGTTTAATAGTAGTTTTTTACAGATTAGCAATTAGCAGAGGAGATGAATCCAGAGAAAAAATTTATTCTGCATTAGCTGAAAAATCTCCATTGATTATTTTGGGCTGGTTTGTTTTTTTGGCATTAGCTGGCTTGTTACTGGGATATATTGTAAAACTTGCCCCAATGTCTAAAGGGAGTGGAATTCCTCAAATAAAGGGTTTTTTGATACATCAGGTGAAGCTGGATTGGTTTAAAGATATTATTGCAAAATTTATAGGTGGAGTAATGGCTCTGGGTTTTGGCTTATCCCTGGGAAGGGAGGGCCCTTCAGTTCAGATTGGCGCAGAAACTGGACTGGGATTCAGCAGGTTAAACAAAAGACTTCCTGTTGAAGAAAAATTTTTGGTGACTGCGGGAGCAAGTGCGGGACTTGCCTCTGCTTTTAATGCACCATTAGCTGGAGTTATGTTTGCATTAGAGGAATTACATAAATATATTTCACCAGTTTTACTAATGTCAGCAATGGCAGCATCTGTTACAGGAGATTTTGTTTCCAGGTATTTTTTTGGACTAGGTCCGATTTTCCAATTCGAAAATATGGATGTTCTTCCTTTATCTTCATATTTATATGTAATTTTTTTAGGTCTGATTGTTGGCTTTTTGGGAAAACTATTTAACTGGATAATATTATTTGTACAGCTAAATTACAGTGAAAATAACTCAATAAGAGAAATTTATAAGCCGGTTATACCTCTTTTGATTTCTGGGGTACTAGGTTTTACAGTTCCTGAAGTTCTGGGCGGAGGTCATCATCTTATTGATGAGCTAAGTGCAGGACATTTAGCTGCGGGTTTTATTTTCTTTCTATTTTTAGTAAAAATAATATTTACTGGCATTTCTTACGGGGCCGGAGTTCCTGGAGGTATTTTTCTTCCTATGCTTGTTTTAGGAGCACTTGCAGGTAAAGGAATAGGAGAAGTGTTATATGGATTTGGCATGATTCAGGAAAATTTTGTGTTAAATTTCATGACACTTGCTATGGCGGCTTTTTTTACAGCAGTAGTAAAGGCGCCTATAACGGGAACAATTTTAATAATGGAAATGACAGGAAGCTTTAACCATCTGCTGGCATTGATAACAATTTGTTTAACATCATATATTACTGCGGATCTAATTGGCTCTAAAGCAATTTACGAAACGTTATTGGAAAGACTTCTTGAAAATAACAAAAAGGGACCACATAAGAAAAGAAAAAGAAGCAGTGGGAAATCAATTTTAGAGGTTCCTGTAATGGGAGGGTCAGATGTTGATGGTAAGAAAGTTAAAGATATTAAATGGCCGGAAAGATTTTTGATTGTAAGTATCAGAAGAGGCGAAGAGGAATTAATACCGGATGGTAATTTTGAAATATATTCGGGAGATTGTCTGGTTATTCTTGCGGATAATGACGAAGCCCCTCTGGTTAAAGAGGAGCTCCTAAAAATTACTTCAAATTAAGTTGTTAAAAAGATTTTTCATCAAGCTGATTCAGGTTGTATGTGTTAACGATATTAATAAGTTTTAGAGGATACTGGGAGTCGGTTGCATAGCCGGCTCTTCTTAATGCCCAGGCCCCTTGAGTACTACTATGCATAACATCTCTGAAAATAGAATAACGTTGTGCTTTTAACAGCAGATTCTTATGATCATCCCAGCTTTGAGAAGCATTACTGTAAGCTCTGAAAGCTGCGTCAATTCGAAAAACAGTTCCGTTATACTCTTCCCAGGTATTTGAAGTAACAGAACCCGCAGGTCCGGTACCTTTTATTCCAAATAAATTATAAGAAAACTTTCCAGTGTATTTATCTACTGGAACACTTTGTCCCCAACCAGTTTCCAAAATAGCCTGAGCAGTTTGGAGAGCGGCTGACATACCTGTTTTTTCAGCAGAATTTAATGCCATTTCAGATGCAAAGTTCTGGAAGCTACTTTTTTCTATAACAGGCTTTGCCGTATAAATTGTTCCCAGGTAAACTCTGAAGTTAACTTTTTCACTCACCAGGCTTTGTCCCTGGTACTTACCTTCCACATAGATAATTCTGTTTCCGCTATCTTCTGAGGCTGGGGTCCAGGATAATTCCTGGGAAAGATTAAAGCCTGACAATATAGTTTTTCTTGAGCCATTTGCTGGGTTTTCTAAGATAACCTTTAAATCAGTTGCATCAACATTACTTCCAGCTTTAAGTTTTTGTGATCCCGTAAGGACTTGGTTAGGTCCAATTCCTTCCAAGTATACTTTTGGAGTTCCAATTACAGTTACATAGATAGGTTCACTTGTGTAAGGGGTTAAACGGGTGTCTTTAACCCGAACATAAAGTTCTTTGTTTCCGCTTTCTTCTGGTCTCGGAAACCACTTATATGAACCGTATCCTGATGAAAAAAGTATAGTTTCCTTTTGTGTCAAAGGATCTCTCATAATATACTGTGTTTCGCTTACCTGAAAATTTCTGTTTGCAGATAAAGTTACAGGATTTTGTATGGAATTACCATTTTTTACGCCTGCTAAAGAAAGTTTCTTTTCCAAGGCAAGCTGGATATTAATTGGTGGGCTTTCAAAAGCCTGATTATTATTATCGTAAGCTATTGCTTTTAGAGAAATCAGCCCATTATCTTCACTCATAAAAGCCCAAGTAAAGGGTCCATAAGGATCAGCTTCAGAAGTTGTTGTTTTTTTATCACGATCCTGGTAAGTCATTTCATATTTTATATATTTTGGCGCAAAATTTAAATCAACACTAAAGTTAAGTGGACTCTCAGTAATAACACTTCCATTCCCTGGGTTCTTAATAGTGATTTTTGGATTAATAGCAATATTTACAGAAGCAGAACCACCTTCAATGAAATTTCCATTGCTGTCATATAAAGCGGCAAAAACAATTTTATCTCCTTGCTTTTCTGTTTCTGGAAGCCATGTATAGTTTCCCCCGGGGTTTTGCCCCCTGGCAATCATAGTTCCTTTTCTTGTACCAATATCCAGGAGATAATATCTGACCTCGGCAGCATTTGCGGGGAAACCATTTTTTGAAGCCAATGCAAGGGACGTCTGTCCCTGTATATTTTTCCCTGAAGAAATGTTAATTGTTAAATCCGAATAAGGTCTATATGGAATTTTATTAGAAGAATTAATAGTTACTGTTCTTGAAGAATCATCCCAGCCTATTTCTGCTCCCAGAACATTGCTAACAAGTCTTAGTGGAACGAAAGTTCTGTCGCTGATTATTTTCGCAGGGACATCAGAAGTGTCAAAATTATTACTTCCTTTGCCAACTTCGAAAATCAGGCTGTCTATTTTTAGAAGGGCGGATTTATCTCCTAGTTCTATTAAAACTGTACGGTTAATTTCATCCCAGCTTACAGTTGCTCCCAGCTCCTCGGAAATAATTCGTATTGGCACCAGGGTACGCCCTTGCTCAATTACGGGACCTGGGGATGATGTTATTGTTCTTCCGTCTATAATCAGCCTTGGGCTGGTTTGTGAAAAGGATGATATTGTTATAAACAAGAATAAACACAACAGGATAGAAAATATTTTGAAGTTAGTTGAAAATGTTTTATTAGTATACATAAATAGATTTCCCTCCTTTTTCTTTTCATTTAATTATAACATATAGTATAATATTCATTTAGAAAGGAAGTTGAAAAATGTCGTTAATAGAAATAAATAAAATATTAAATAAAGTTGAAAAACCATTGCGCTATTTAGGTGATGAATATAATGCAATAAAAAAGGATTGGGAAAAAACAGGGGTAAAGTCACTTTTTGCCTTCCCTGATTTATATGAAGTTGGGATGAGTCATCTTGGTTTAAAGATAATTTATAATATAGTAAATCAGCATCCTGAAATGTTAATGGAAAGAGTTTTTACTCCCTGGGTAGATATGGAAGAAGAACTAAGAAAAAATGACCTTAGTCTTTTCAGCCTTGAAAATAAGAAGCCTATTAATGAATTTGATGTTATTGGTTTTACATTGCAGTATGAAATGACTTTTACAAATATCTTAAATATTCTTGATTTGGGAAAAATTCCTCTATTATCAAAAGACAGAACAAATAATAATCCTCTAATTATTGCCGGGGGACCTTGTGTTTTTAATCCGGAACCTTTAGCTGATTTCGTTGATGTTTTTATAATCGGTGACGGGGAAGAAATAATTATTGAGCTTCTTGAAGAAGTTAAAAAGAATAAAAATGCAAACAATGGACTTCTGAATAAGGAAAGTTTATTAAAAGAATTATTAAAAATTCAAGGACTTTATATTCCTTCATTTTACAATGTGGATGATAAGGGTATAGTTTATCCTGTTGTGCCAGAAGCACCTTGTCCTGTAATAAAAAGAACGGTTAACGATCTTGATCAGGCAGAATTCCCTTTAAAACCAATTGTTCCATATATTGAAACGGTTCATGACAGGGGAATGGTGGAAGTTCTGAGAGGGTGTAACAGAGGCTGCCGATTCTGTCATGCGGGAATTGTATATCGTCCTGTAAGAGAAAGAAGTAAGGAAGTCCTGTTGGATCAGGTTAAGGAAATTATTAAGAATACAGGCTATGATGAAGTATCATTTACATCTCTAAGTACAAGTGATTACAGTGGTATTGAGGGTCTAATAAGAGAAACAGCTGATGAATATAGTGAAAAAGGGATAGGGATTTCTCTCCCTTCCTTAAGAGTAGACAATTTTTCTGTGAATATTGCAAAAGAAGTTAGTCGTGTACGTAAGAGTACCCTTACCTTTGCACCTGAAGCTGGAACACAAAGAATGAGAGACATAATTAACAAAGGAGTAACTGAGGAAGGGATGCTTGAAGTTGCCAGAGCTGCTTTTTATGAGGGATGGCAGAATATAAAGCTTTACTTTATGATTGGTCTCCCCTGGGAAAGGGAAGAAGATGTTTTAGGCATAGTAGATCTTGCCCGAAAAGTTCTTGCTGAGGGGGACAAAATTTATCAAGACAGTCACCATAAACCAAAGGTAACAATTTCTGTAGCAGCTTTTGTACCTAAAGCACATACTCCTTTCCAATGGGTTCCTCAAGATACTCCTGAATCTATCAGAGAAAAACAAATATTGATTAAAAAAAATATTAGGAGTAAACGGATTGTATTTAACTATCATGATGGAGAGCTGGGGCTGATTGAAGGAGTTTTTGCACGGGGTGACAGAAAAGTCGGCAAGGCATTGTTAAATGCTTTTAAAAAGGGCTGCAAACTAGACAGCTGGCGTCATTTCTTCGACTTTGAAAAGTGGTTGGAATCCTTTAATGAAGAAGATATTTCTTTGGACAATTATAATTTCAGAGAAAGAGCTCTTGATGAGAAATTTTCCTGGGATATTATAAATCCTGGAGTAAGAAAATCTTTTTTAAAGAGTGAATATGAAAAAGCTTCAAGAGGAGAATTGACTGGAGACTGCAGATTTACTTTATGCAGCGTTTGTGGAGTATGTCAGGATCTTCCTGTAAAAATTGATTACAAGGGGGATCGTAAAATTGAAATTAAGAGTTAAGTACAAAGTAACGGAAGAGGGTCGTTTTCTTGGACACCTTGATTTGACAAGAACTATTATGAAGGTTTTAAGGAGAGCTGATTTGCCAGTTATGCTTTCTGAGGGTTTTAATCCTCATCCCAGACTATCTTTTGCTATGCCCTTATCAGTAGGTCATACTGGGGATGGAGAGTTTTTTGAAGTTGTTCTTAAAGAAGAAATAACTGAAGAAAAATTTATTGATATTTTCAATAAGTTTGCTCCCCAGGCAATAGAAGCTGTAGAAGCAAAAGAAGTAAAGGGAAATCATAAATCGATGTCCAGTATTATTAACAGCGCAATTTATTCTTTAGATTTTGTTGAAACGGATTGTGCTTTGTTGAGTAAAAGGGCAGGGGATATTCTGGCAGAAAATGAAATTTTAATATTGAAAACCAGCAAGAAAAAAACTAAAGAGGCAGACATAAGACCATATATATACGATATAATAGTTGCCGAAGAAAAAAACAAGAAATGTAACTTAGAAGTTTATATTGCCCATGGAAGTAAAGAAAATTTAAAAGTTCAGGAACTTTTAAATCTTTTCTCTCTGGAGGGAATATTTATTGAAAAAGTTAGTATCAAAAGAAAGGGATTATATGTCAAAAAAGATAATGAGTATCTTGATTTGATGGAGGTCCTGACAAATGTGGGGTAGTTATGAGACAAGAATTAATTATTCAGGCAGGTGAAGAAGAAGTACAGATTGCAGTTCTTGAAGAGGGAAAGCTAACGGAGTTGTTTTTTGGGGAATCGATTAAAGAAGGTTTTTCTGGGAATATTTATTTGGGAAGAGTTGAAAATGTTCTTCCTGGAATGCAGTCTGCTTTTGTTGATATTGGATTAAATAAAAATGCATTTTTATATGTAGAAGAGGCCATTATCAACGGGGATGTTAAGGAAAATAGTGATTATCATATAGCAGACCATGTGAAAAAAGGTGAAAAAATTCTGGTTCAGGTTATAAAAGAACCAGTAAGACAAAAGGGGTCAAGAATTTCCCGGCAAATTACATTGCCGGGGAGATATTTAGTGCTAATGCCTCTTAACAATCATCTTGGTATTTCAAAAAAAATTGAGGATCCTGATAAAGTCCAGCAACTAAGAGAAATGATGGAAGAAATTAAGCCAGCAAATGTTGGAGTAATTGTCAGAACTGTAGCTGAGAATGTAAGTGAGAGGTGTATTCGTGAAGACCTGGAAAGTCTTTTAGAGACTTGGAATGCCATTGTTGAGAAGACAAAAAAAGCCCAACCACCAGAACTAATTTATACTGAAAAACCTGTTCTAGAAAAAATAATGCGGGATATATTGAATCATAATGTGAAAAAAGTTGTAGTAAATAATCAAGAAAATTATGAAAAACTTCGTATGTTTAACCAAGAAGAGGGAAATAATTTTGAGATTGAACTTGTACAGGAAAAAGATCTTTTTTCACATTTTGATATAAAAAATCAAATTAATGGAGCTTTATCAAGAAAGGTATGGCTGGGAAATGGTGGTTACATAGTTTTTGATGAAACAGAAGCACTGACATCAGTAGATGTAAACACAGGAAAGTATATTGGCAAGACTAATGTTTTTGAAGATACCATATTAGAAACGAATCTTGAAGCTATAAAAGAGATTGTAAGGCAAATCAGGCTAAGAAATATTGGCGGGATTATAATAATAGATTTTATTGATATGCAGGATAAAGAAAAAAAAGACTACCTGGTGGAGGAACTAAATAAAGAATTAAAAAAAGACAGAATAAAAAGCCATATTTTTGGCATAACTCACCTGGGATTAGTTGAAATGACAAGAAAAAAAGTTGGAAGTGCCCTTTCTTCTGCTTTCGAAAGAAAATGCCAAAACTGTGAAGGCAGGGGCAAGGTTACATCTGAAAGACTTGTTTTTTCAAATATAAAAGAAGAACTTAAAGTGCAGGTTAGAGAGAATGGATATAAAACCATTATTGTAAAAGTTTCCTCATTTATGTACAGGTATCTTCTTAACCATAATGCAAAAATTATAAAAGCAATGGAAGAAAAAATGGGCATAATTATTGTAATTGTAGAAGACTATAATTACAGGGATGATTTTTATGAAATAGAAGGTATATATAAATGAAACTTTGGGCAATAGGGGATCTTCATTTATCCTTTTTTGAAGAAGGAAATTTAAGAAAACCTATGGGAATTTTTGGAAAAAACTGGGAGTATCATGACCAAAAAATCAAAGAAAACTGGATTGAAAATGTTTCTGCTGAGGATATGGTTATGATTCCTGGAGATTTTTCCTGGGCAATGAATCTTGAAGAGTTAAAAGTAGATATTGAATATCTAAAGAATCTGCCAGGAAAAAAAATCCTAATAAGAGGTAATCATGATTACTGGTGGACAAGCATTAAGAAAATGACAAGTTTCTTTCCTGAAGGAATTAATTTTATACAAAATGATCATTTTCAGGTAAATGACCACTTATATATTTGTGGGACTCGCGGATGGTCTGTACCTGGTGAAAAAGGATTTAGCAAAGAAGATGAAAAAATTTATTTAAGAGAATTGAGCCGCCTAAAACTGTCCTTGAATTCTGTACCAAAAGAACCGGGAAGAGAAATAATAGTTATGCTTCATTACCCTCCGGTTAATATGAAACATGATTATAGCGGTTTTATTGAATTATTTGAAGAATATAATGTGAAAATGTGCATATATGGGCATCTTCACGATGCCTCAATTGGCTGCAGAATGCCGGATTCAAAATGGGGAATTGAATTCAGACTTGTTAGTGCAGATGCATTAAATTTTACTCCTTTGTTTATCAAGGAAACGCCTTGACTTTATATGAGGTATGATGTAATATATTACAGTCTATAGTGGTCTCACTGTGTGACGTTAAAACCGCGCGGAAAAGGTTCCAAAACTGTTTAACAGTACCTTAAGAGGCGAGTCTTTCGAATTGGAGGTGCAGACATGTACGCTATTATTGAAACAGGTGGAAAACAATACAAAGTTCAAGAGGGTGACAGCATCAACGTTGAGTTATTAAACGCTGAAATTGGTGATGTTGTTGAGCTTGACAAAGTATTATTAGTTTCTGATGGACAAGGCATCAAAGTTGGTGCTCCATACGTTCAAGAAGCAAAAGTTCAGGCTAAAGTACAAAAGCACGGTAAAGCAAGAAAAATTATTGTTTATAAGTACAAAGCTAAAAAGAACTACCGTAAAAAGCAAGGTCACCGTCAGCCATTTACAAATATTGTTATCGAAAAAATTGTAGGCTAATAAATGATTAAAGCCAGGTTCTTGTTTAAGGATTCTGACTACTCTGGTCTTGAAGTTTCCGGCCATGCTTTTTTTGATGAGTATGGAAAGGATATTGTTTGTGCAGGTGTTTCCGCACTTGCTACAACAGGATATAATTCTTTATCCTATCATCTTGGAGAAGAAAAAATCAGACTTGAAATAGAAGAATCTAAAGGTTACCTGAAGTTTGAAATTATTGACGGAACAAAAGAAGATTATTTAAAAGCAAATTTAATTTTAAAAACTATTGAAATTGGCATAGATTCCATTGCTCAGGCTTATGCCGGGCATGTTACAGTAAAAAAAGGAGGTGGATGGCATGCTAAAAATTAATTTACAGTTGTTCGCATCTAAAAAAGGTGTAGGTAGCTCAAAAAACGGTCGTGATTCAGCTGCACAAAGACTTGGAGTAAAACGTTCAGACGGTCAGAGCGTATTAGCAGGCAATATTCTTGTTCGCCAAAGAGGCACTAAGCTTCACCCAGGCAATAACGTGGGTATTGGTGGAGATGATACTTTATTTGCACTAGTTACTGGTGTAGTTAAGTTCGAAAGAATGGATAAAAAAAGAAAAATGGTAAGTGTTTACCCTGCATAATAAAGACCTGGCTGAAATGCCAGGTTTTTTTCTTGTTATTTAATTTAGAAAGGAGGTAACTTTGATGTTTTATGATTATACTAAAATAAATGTTAAAGCAGGTGATGGTGGTAATGGTTGTTCCGCCTTCAGAAGAGAAAAGTTTGTTCCCTTTGGTGGCCCTGCTGGTGGTGATGGTGGCAGAGGAGGAGACATAATTTTAAGAGCCGATTCTGGACTTAGAACCTTAGTGGATTTTCGCTATCAGACTCACTACAAGGCAGACCGTGGAGAACATGGAGAAGGTTCATCAATGCATGGCAAAAATGCTAAAGAATTGGTGTTAAGGGTTCCTGTTGGAACAATCGTTAAGGATTCTGAAACAGGAAAAGTATTGGCAGATTTAATTACTCCTGGACAAGAATTTATTGCTGCCAAAGGTGGTCGTGGTGGAAAAGGTAATAAGCATTTTAAATCCCCTAAAAATACTGCACCAACTTTTGCCGAAAATGGCGATATGGGTGAAAACCGCTGGTTAGTGCTTGAATTAAAATTACTTGCTGATGTTGGTTTGGTAGGGTTTCCAAATGTTGGAAAATCTACAATCATTTCTCAAGTTTCCGCAGCAAAACCTAAAATTGCAGACTATCACTTTACTACATTAAGTCCTAATCTTGGTCTGGTTAAACTTGAGCAAGGGGAAAGCTTTGTAATGGCAGATATCCCTGGTTTGATTGAAGGTGCAGCAGAAGGAGCCGGTCTTGGGCACAGGTTCTTAAGACATACAGAAAGAACAAAAGTTTTAATTCATGTATTGGATATCTCCGGATCAGAAAACAGAAATCCAGTAGAAGACTTTCATCTTATAAACAAAGAATTGGAAAAGTATAGTGAAAAGCTTACGAAAAGACCAATGATAATAGCAGCAAATAAAATGGATATTACTGGCGCAGATGAGAAACTTGAAGAATTTAAAAAAGAAGTAACTGGCTTTGATATTTTTCCCGTTTCAGCAGCAACGGGTGAAGGATTAAAAGAATTAATATATCATGCTTACAGGGTTCTTGAGTCAGTACCGGATGATATTCATTTAGAAGAAATTCAAGAGGACCAGGTTAAACTGACAAAAGTGGAAGAAGAAAAACAGTTTTATATCAAAAAAGATGGAAATGTATTTTTTGTCCTGGGTGATGAAATTGAGAGACTTTACCATAAAACTCAATTTTCCAGTGAGGAAGCAATGCTTAGATTTATAAAAATACTTGAAGGTATGGGTGTTGTAGATGAACTTAGGGAAAAAGGAGCAGTGGACGGCGACACAATAGTAGTTAAAGATATTGAGTTTGACTTTTTAGACTAAGGAGAAACTAATTATGGTTAATAAATCTAATCAGGATTTTAAAAAAGCTTCTTTAGAAATGTTAAATAATTATTGGGTTCCCGCTTTATTTGTTGCACTGATAGTTTGGTTTTTAGCAAATAGTGCTAATACATTTACATCAAGTAGTGTTGAAGAGGTTTATCGTAATGGAGAAATTATCAGGAAAACTGTAGAAAGACAAAGTAGTTTTTTAGGATTGCTGAACTTCTTCTTTTCCGGACCTGCATATTTTGGCGGAGCAGCCTTTTTCTTAAATTTAATGCGAAGAAATAATCCTGAAGTGAAAGATGTTATTTCTGGTTTTTCTAATTTTTTTAAGTATTTTCTTGCAGATTTAGTAATGTTTATATTTATTGTTCTTTGGGCCTTATTATTAATAATACCGGGAATTATAGCTGCATACAGATATTCAATGACTTGGTATATTCTAAATGATAATCCTGAAATGAGTTTCATGGATGGGATTCAAAGAAGCAAAGAGTTAATGGACGGTAATAAAATGGCATTATTTAGTCTTCAAATATCATTTTTTGGCTGGTTTTTACTTGCTATTTTGACAATGGGCATTGGATTTATTCCACTATATGCATATTACACTGGAGCAAAAACAGCTTTTTATGAAGAATTAATAAAAAATTAAGGAATTTTAAAACTTCCCGTGAAGTATAAATGAAAAATCATTTATGCAAAGCGGGGAGTTTTTTATGTTTGAATTTATTGAAAAAAATAAAATTTTTATTGGAGTATTTTTGTGCTTTGCAATTTTTACTTTTTTTACAATGGATCAAGAGGAAAAAGAAATAATTATTAGTGAAGTTAGTGAAACCAAAACTGAATTAAAACAACAAGAATATATTCAAGAAAAAACAGTAATTTTTGTTCATATTGCCGGAAATGTGGGAGAGCCTGGACTATACGAAATAGAAGAGGGATCAAGACTAAATGATTTGATTGTACCTGCGAAGATAAAGGATATGGAAATTTTAGATAAATATTTTAACAGGGCTAAGCTTTTATCTGATGGAGAAAAAATATATATTCCTTTCCCTGAAGAAATAAATAAAGAGAATGATGAAGTGGTATTATTTGCCAGTGAAGAGGATCAAAGTAAAATTAATATAAACACTGCAGGATTAAGTGATCTAATTACTCTGCCCGGGATAGGAGACACAAAAGCAAGAGATATAATTGACTTTAGAGAAAAAAATGGAAAATTTAAAATAATTGATGATATAATGATGGTTAAAGGTATTGGCATTGCCACCTTTGAAAGAATAAAAGAGTTAATAAAAACTTGATTGGAGTGGATTGGATTGATTAGTGATCAGGTAACAAAAGGCGTTGAGAGGGCTCCTCACAGATCCTTATTTTATGCAGCAGGATATTCCCCTAATGATTTAAAGAAACCTCTTGTAGGGATTGTAAACGCACAAAATGAGATTATTCCAGGTCATGTTCATCTGGATGAAATAGCAGAAGCAGCAAAAAAGGGAGTTATTGCAAGAGGGGGAACCCCAATGGAATTCCCTGCAATAGGAATATGTGATGGAATTGCAATGAACCACAGTGGAATGAGATATCCCTTGGCAAGCAGGGAACTTATTGCGGATTCAATTGAAGCAATGGCAGTTGCACATAAGTTTGATGCCTTAGTATTGGTTGGTAATTGTGACAAAATAGTGCCAGGTATGCTAATGGCTGCAGCAAGATTAAATATTCCAAGTGTTTATATTTCTGGCGGTCCAATGCTTCCAGGGAGATTTGAAGGTGTTGAAACTGACCTGATAAAAGGAGCTTTTGAGGCTGTTGGTCAGTATGACAAGGGAGAAATAACAGAAAACACTTTGGAAGATATGGCTTTAAGTGCTTGTCCTACCTGCGGAAGCTGTGCAGGTATGTATACTGCAAACACAATGAATTGTCTGGCAGAAGGACTGGGTATTGCTTTGCCAGGAAACGGAACTATTCCAGCTGTTTATGGGCAGAGAAAAGCGCTTGCTCAAAAGGCTGGGGAGTCAGTTATGTATTTACTGGAGAAAGATATTCGTCCAAGAGATATTATGACTAAGGAAGCATTTATGAATGCAATTGCTCTTGATATGGCTATTGGCGGTTCAAGCAATACTGTTCTTCATCTAATGGCTATCGCTAATCAGGCAGAAGTTGATGTTGATCTTGATGATTTTGATAAAATTAGTGACAAGGTTCCGAATATATGCAAGTTAAATCCTTCTGGAGTGCACAGGATTTTAGATTTATATGAAGCTGGAGGAATCTCCGCAGTAATAAAAAGACTAATTGAAAATAATTACCTGGATGGAAATACAAAAACAGTTCTAGGTGTATCTCTTGCAGAAAGTGTGTCTCATGCAAAAGTTAGAAATAATGAAGTAATAAGAGAAATTGAAAATGCCTACTCAAAAACTGGTGGAATTGCTATTTTAAGAGGTAATCTGGCAGTAGATGGTGCTGTTGTTAAACAAATTGGTGTAGCAAAAGAAATGCTTGTTCACCAGGGACCTGCAAAAGTATATGATTCTGAAGAAGAAGCTTATGCTGCAATTCGTGGGGGCGAAATAGTTAAGGGTGATGTTGTAGTTGTGAGATATGAGGGACCAAAAGGCGGACCTGGAATGAGAGAAATGCTAAGTCCAACAGCATCAATTATTGGTATGGGGCTGGATAAAGATGTTGCCCTTATTACTGATGGAAGATTTTCTGGAGGTACAGCAGGAGCTGCTATTGGTCACGTTTCCCCAGAAGCAGCAGAAGGTGGAACTATCGCTTTAATAAAAACTGGAGATCAAATTTCCATTAATATTCCTGAAAGAAAACTTGAAGTTCTTGTTTCCCAAGAAGAATTGAGTGAAAGAAAGAAAAATTGGGTAAAACCAAAAAGAGACTTAATGAAAAATTCTTACTTAAGAAGATATGCAGCGTTAGTAACAAGTGCAAGCACAGGGGCAATTATGAGGGATGATGTTTAAAGGGGCTTGAGATAATGACCAGGGATGTAAAGGGTGATAAAAAAAACAAAATAATGGGTCCAAAATTGGAAGCATTAAGGTTTTCTTTAATATACCTTTCCCTGGGTTTGTTATGGATACTTTTATCAGACAGGATTCTTGCAGTTTTTGTAAGAGATTTTGAAGTATACAGCCATCTTCAATTATATAAAGGCTGGTTTTATGTTTTTATTACAACAATACTTATTTATATCCTTCTTTTAAAGAGGGGAGTTATTATTAGGGAAGCCTTCGATGACCTTAAAAAAGCGGCTTATTCAGATTCATTAACGGGTCTGCCTAACAAAACTGCTTTTTTGAATTATCTGGAAAAGCATACAATTGAAAAAGAACCATTTTATTTTGCTTATATTGATTTAGATAATTTTAGATATATTAATGATACCCTTGGGCACAAGGCCGGTGATGAGTATCTTTCTTTTATTGCAAAAGGCCTTGCTGATGCTTGTGAAGAAAATGAGTTTCCTGCAAGACTTGGGGGAGATGAGTTTGGAATTCTTTTTCCCGGGAAAGCATCTAATGAAGATATTGAAAAGAGAATTGAAAAAATATTCCAGAATTTTGGTAAATTTTGGAAAAAGGAAAACCATCAATTCTTTATATCATTTAGTACAGGGGTTGCAAAGTATCCTGGAGATGGAACGAATCCATCTGAATTATATAAAAATGCCAATATTGCAATGAACCAAGTGAAAAAATCAGGAAAAAATAATATTATATTTTTTGAACAAGTTCATTTAAAAAATGTTACTGATAATGTTGAATTGGCAAATGATTTGCAACAGGCAATTGAAAATCAAGAACTGGTACTTTATTATCAGCCGGTATTTAATATCACTACACTTGAAATGGTTGGACTTGAGGCACTAATAAGATGGAAAAGCAAGAAAAGAGGTTTTGTATCTCCAGAGTCATTTATTCCTTTGGCAGAAGAAACAGGGCAGATTTTGGAAATTGACAAGTGGGTATTAAAGCAGACCCTGGAAATGAAAAAATATTTAGAAGAACAAGGAAAAATGCTTGAAATAGGAATTAATTTATCAAGCAAAACCCTTATGGGTGAAGTGAATTTTCCTTATTTTCTTAAGATATTTGATGGTTTCAATGTTGATTTTTCCGGAATTACAATTGAAATAACTGAAACAGCAGTTATTGGTGATGTGGATTTGGCCATTGAAAGAATAAAAATGTTAAGGTCAAGGGGAATAAAAATTGCTCTTGATGATTTTGGAACAGGCTTTTCTTCCCTTAACCATCTTAAAAACCTTCCTATAGATATAGTTAAACTTGACAGATCATTTATTGGAAGTATTTCTGAAGATAATCGTGAAGGTTTAATAATTAAAGCAGTTATCTCTTTAAGTAAAAGCCTGGGTTTCCAGGTAATTGCAGAAGGTATAGAGAATGAAGGGCAGTTGACATACCTGCGGAAAAATGGCTGTCCTTTGGGACAAGGTTTTTATCTTCAGCGCCCAGATAGTATTGAGAAAATTTTATAAAAAATTATTTACCTTTGGTAAGGATTTTCTGTTTATTTTGTGAAATATAAGTAAGCAGATATCTTAACCGGAGGTTTTTTTATGTTCTTTTTGGGAGAATGGAAAACAGAAAGGTATATTTTTATTATTGTTATCTCCATAACAATAGGAATTTTTACAAGCTGGAGTCTTTATAAAACAGAAATATATTTTTTACTGTCAATGTTATTTCTGATTTTTAGAAATAAAAGGAATTATCTTATCCTTATTCTTTTTTCTGTAATTCTAGGGTTCCTTTATTCAAATATTATTCTTGAAAAGGTTGATGAGAAAAGTTCAATTAAGGAGAGCAAAACTTTAACAATTTTAATTGAAGGAAATAAGAAAAATAATTATACCGGGGAAATTATGGATTCTGGTATGAAAATTTTTATAAAGAGAAAGATAAGTTTTTACTATTCAGGAAATTTGGAGATTGGAGAAATATATCGTGGGGATATAAAACTGGAAAAGTTTAAGTTACAAAGGATTCCTAAAGGATTTGATGAAAAAAAATATTATTTTAGCAATAATGTTTTTTATAAAGGAAAAGGAAAAAATTTTCAACTTATCACAGACTCAAAATCTATCTACTCTGGTTTATTAAAGTTTAGGAAAAAAATAATGGAAGACTATAGGGAAAAATTTACAGGAAAAGCACAAGGTTTAATACCAGCATTAATCTTTGGTGATAAATCCATGTTTCCTGATGAAACTAGAGATAGTTTTCAACTCCTTGGATTATCCCATTTACTGGCTGTTTCAGGGTTGCATGGGGGAATAATTGCCGGTGCGGCTTACAGAATTTTTGCACCTGGTGGTTTTTATATTAAAAACGCAGCCGCTTGGCTGTTTTTATTTATATATGCATTTTTGGCTGGTTTTTCTCCTTCAATTAACAGGGCGGCATTAATGTTTTTCCTTTTTTCTATTAGAAAAATATATTTAAGGTATCCGGACCCCTGGACAATAATATCTCTAAGTGCATTGCCGCAGATTTTCATAAATCCCTTTGTAGTTTTTTCAGCAGGATTCCAACTTTCTTATCTAACAATTTCCGGGATAGTTATTTTTCACAAAAATAAAAAAAGCAATCTTTCTTTGTCCTTTGCAGCACTTGCTGGGACAGCCCCGATAGTAATTTATTATTTCAATAAAATATCTTTAGCAGGTATAGTAATAAACCTTTTTTATGTTCCCCTTTTTGCAATTATAACTTTTCTTGCAATGGCAGGGTTGTTCTTACCTTTTAATTCAATTAGCTTGTATTTAAATAAATTTGTTAATTTTGTAATATCAGGTACAGAAAAACTATCTGAATTCTTTCACTTTCTGGATATTAATATTTCAACACCAGAGCCATGGGAAATGTTCTTGTATTATTGCCTTTTGTATTTAATAGTAAATAATAAAAACTTAAATATAAAGGTATTATTTATAGCGATGATTTTACTGTTAAGCATAAATTTTTATCCAAAAAGCTGGGAGATAACATTTTTAGATGTAGGGCAGGGGGATTCAACCTTTATAAGTACAAAAAAAGAAAGAACAATCCTTGTAGATGGTGGTCCATGGGGCAGGGATGTAGAAAATTTTCTTTCCTCCAGGGGGATTAATAAGCCTGATCTTTTTGTTGTTTCTCATGGGGATGCAGACCACATTAATGGTATTATCTGGCTTATGAAAACACATCCGCCCAAGAGCATTCTTTTACCTGTTAATTCAGAACCGAATGAACTTCTTAATCAACTTATTGATTTGGCAAATAAAAATAACGTTAAAATAATTTATGGTTATGCAGGTCTAAAGTTCTATATTGATGATACCCAAATAGAGATTCTTTCTCCATCAAAAACTCAAAAGTATATTACAAGTAATAATCATTCTTTGGTTCTTTTAGTGACCTATGAAAATAAAAAGGTATTATTAACTGGGGATATTGAAAAAGAGGTTATGGAAGATCTGGTTATTGGAAGAGAGATTCATATTCTTAAGGCTCCTCATCATGGCAGTAATACTGGGGTTTCAAAGAAATTCTTTTTTAATGAATCAATTAAATCCGCTGTTATTTCTTGTGGAGAAAATAATAGGTATGGGCATCCCGGGGAAGAGTTTTTGGAACTATTTGAAGTGGTAAATATACCTTATTTAAGAACAGATAAAAAGGGGACAATAACCTTTATGTATAAGGGGAAAAAAGATTTTTACATTAAAACAATTTTAGACTAAAAAAAGATTCATTAAAATGATATAATCATTGAGAGGTGATGAATTTGCAGAAAAAATCATTTGTTTTAATTTTATTGTTTATGTATTTTTTATCTTCAACAGCATGGGGAGCTCCAGTTATTGAAGAGAGTGATTTGGACAGCTATGTTTTAATTGACAGGAATTCCGGTCATGTACTGCTGGAAAAAGGCAAGGATACTAGTGTGAACATTGAAGGAGCAACAAATATTCTAACCTCAGTGATTGCTGCAGAAAAAGGGGATCTTGATAAAAAGGTTTCAATTGGAGAAAATCCTGTAAAAGTAATGGGAACGAAAGTATATCTTCAGGAAAAAGAAAAAATTCTTTTATCAGATTTGGTAAAAGCGGCTCTGGTATATTCTGCTAACGATGCGGCAATGGCTATTGCAGAACATATTTCTGGAAGTGATTTGGCTTTCGTTGAAGAATTAAATAATAAAGTCAGAGAAATAGGGTGTGAAAACACAGTTTTTACTAATTCCTATGGCCAAAAAGACTCCAGACATGTAACAACGGCATATGATTTGGCTTTAATAGCAAAATATGCAATGAATAACGAAAAAATTGTTGAGTTCGCTAAAATAAAAAGTTTCAACTGGTCCGGTGCAAGCTGGCAGGCTTTATTAACTAACAGGAATATATTATTGGAAGATTATCCTGGTATTACCGGACTAATGGCCGCAACCAGAGGAGACCAGGAAAGACTTGATTTAATTTTTTCTTATCAGCTTGATGATAAAGATTACATATTAGTTATGACAAATGCCAGGGCTGTGAAGGCTTTTGATTACGCAGCTCAGCTTATTGAATTCGCTTCAGAAAATTTTCAGGTGGTAAGGCTTGTAGATGAAAAGGAGCCTATTATTACAGTAAGTACAGTAGATGGAAAAACAATACAGGGTTTAAGTGAAAGATCTATTAGTATTCCTATACGCATAGGAGTTAAAGTTGATGCTTCAAAAGAATTTTTTATGAATGAAATAAAAAGGCCTTTAAAAGAAGGAGATAAAATAGGGGAAGTAGTTTATTTTGTTGGGGGAGAAGAGCTTGAAAGAATGAATGTTCTTTCAGACCAGAAACTTTCCATAAGATTCAGTTACCTTGATATGGGGATTTATGCCTTTGCCGGATTATATTTGATACAAATAATTTACAGAACTATGAAAATGAGAAGAAAGCCAAAAAGAAGATAATGGATAATTTTATTAAAGACATAAAAGAGAATAAATTTAGAAATATTTACTATTTTTATGGTAATGAAAGATATTTAATTGACTTTTATTTAAAACAAGCAGAGAATACCGCACTTCCAAATAAAATTGAGGGAATTAATTACAGTATATTAAATTACCAAGAAATGGGAATAGGACAAATAATTAGCGAAGCAAATACTATTCCTTTTATGGGGGACAGAAAACTATTAATTGTAAAAAATGCAGAATTGTTAAGCAAAGAGAAACAATTATCTCCTGGGGAATATAAAAATGCAGAGGAATATATAAAAAATCCTAACCCTTCATGTATCCTGGTTTTTCTTGGTGAAAATGAACTTAAGAATCTTGCTAAAAATAAGCTTGCTTTAACACTTAAAAATTCCTCTCAAGGAAGGCTTATTGAAAGTAAAAAGTTAAAAGGAACTGACTTGAAAAGATGGATTCAAGGGTTTCTTGATGAAAACAAGGTGAAAATATATCCTGAAGCAATGGATATTTTACTTATGGTTGGAGAAAAAGGACTCTATAATCTTCATAATGAATTGGAAAAATTGATTTTGTATAGTATGGGAGAAATAATTACAGATGAATTAGTAAAAGATCTTGTTACTCTTACTCCTGAAGGAAAAATATTTGAACTTACAGATGCGGTAATTAATAAGCAAGGAATAAAGGCTCTGGAGCTTATTGATGAATATTTTGCGGCCAGAGAACAGCCAATAGTTTTGCGAAGTATGTTAATCAGTAGTTTTAGAAGAATGATTATAATAAAAAATGCACTTCAGGAAGGATATATGAAACCAGTTTATCGAGAGTATCTTGATACAGGTTCCGATTTCCTTATTGATAAAACAGTTCGTCAAGTAAAAAATATATCTTTGCAAGAATTATTAAAAATATATGATGAATTATATAATCTTGAATTTACTTCAAGGAACAGCAAACAGGAACAAAGTGTATTAGTTAAAGATTTTATTATCAGAACAGTTTTTTAACAAAATTTTTGGACAACAAAAAAAGCACCTCAGGGTGCTTTTTGTTATGCTTTGAAAGAATTAAGCATTTTTGTTAATCTTGATTTTTTATTAGCAGCGTTTTTCTTGTGAAGAAGACCTTTAGCTGCAGCTTTATCTATCTTTTTAATTAAAGTTGGTAAGAAGTTTTTAGCATCTTCAACCTTTTCGGAAGCTAAAAAACCTTCAAAAGTTTTAATAGTAGATTTTAAACCTGATTTTTGCATTTTGTTTAAAATATTGCTTTTTTTAGCTTTTTTTGCTCTTTTGATAGCTGATTTAATGTTTGCCATTTTGCAGACACCTCCTTTTACAGTCATGAATAGAGTTATCGTCTTTTTCAATACACTTTAGTTTAACAGAGCTTTACAAATAATTCAAGATTTCATTAAAAGAAATAATGCGAAAAAGTCATTATTATTGTAGAATATAGGTTAATTATACGTATTGGAGACAGATATGCAAGAGTCTAATAAAGAATCAAATAATCAGATATTAAAAGCAACTGGAATAATCATGATAGCAATGATGCTGTCAAGAATACTTGGGTATGCCCGTGATGTAATAATATATAGTAAATTTGGACAAAACTATTACACAGATGCTTATAATGCAGCCTTTTCAGTGCCGGATTTAATATATTATCTTCTTGTTGGTGGGGCTCTGAGTTCTGCATTTATTCCTGTGATTTCAGGCTATATAGCTAAAAATGAAAAGGATGAAGCATGGCATGTTGTAAGTACGGTTTTTAATTTGATAATGATTTTACTTTCCTTTGGAATTGCCATCGGAATGATTTTTACAGAGGAATTAATTTATATTTTAGTGCCGGGTTTCAATCAAGAGAGTATTGATCTGACAGTAAAGCTGACTAGAATTATGTTTGCTCAAAGTTTTCTTATGACTTTAAATGGAATAACTCAGGGTGTTCTTCACTCAAGTAAACATTTTCTTTCACCTGCAATTGGGTCCGTCTTATATAATGTTGGAATAATTGCCATTGGTTTATTATTATCCAAACCTTTTGGAATAGCTGGTTTTTCTATAGGTGTTGTTGGAGGTGCATTGTTAAACTTCTTAATTCTCCTTCCTGCTTTGAAAAAAACAGGCATAAAATATTATCCTGGTATTAATTTGAAACATCCTGGTGTAATTAAATTATTTAGATTAATAATTCCTGTATTTATAGGATTGTCGGTTACACATTTAAATCTATTTGTGACTCAGAATCTTGCCTCCCAGCTTCCAGAAGAGGGTATGATTTCTGCTTTAAGAGCCGCTTATCGTATAAGCATGCTTCCAATAGGAATTTTTGGACTGGCGATAGGAGTTTCCTTTTTCCCGTCTCTAACAGGACATGCTGCCAGAAATGAAAAAAAAGAGTATGTTAAACTCTTAAGTCTTGGTATAAGGACAATTGTATATATAACACTTCCTTCTACCATAGGAATAATTGCCTTAAAAACTCCAATAGTCAGAACAATGTTCCAGCAAGGTAACTTTACAGTGGCGAATACAGAAGCTACAGCTCATGCCCTCTTCTTCTATTCATTGGGAATAGTAGCTTATTCTGCCCAGGCTCTTTTATATCGTTCCTTCTACGCAACAGAAGATACAAGGACGCCGGTTGTTGTTGGTGTTACAACAATGTCCCTCAACATAATATTAAGTATTATGTTGGTAAAGTATATGAACCATGGGGGACTGGCTCTGGCTCATTCAGTTGCAGGAATATTTAATATGGTAATTCTTCTTGGAGTAATAAAAATGAAATTTGGACAAATTGACGGAAAAAATATGCTGGTATCCTTTACAAAAACCAGTATATCTTCAATAATAATGGGACTGTCAGTATATTTTACTGCCCAGATATTTGGAAATATATTCGGCACGGAAGATAAAATTTTACAGATATTACAAGTGCTTATAGCAACAGGAGCAGGAATTGTGGTATATTTTATTTCCACAAGTATTATGAAAATGGAAGAAGCTAAAATAGTTAAAAATATAGTTATGAAAAAGTTAAAACGAGGATAAAAAATGGAGGTATTTTTTTGAAACAGGCAAACATCAGAAATTTTTCGATTATTGCGCATATAGACCATGGCAAGTCAACTTTGGCTGACCGTATTCTGGAATTTACAGGAGCATTATCTAAAAGAGAAATGCAGGAACAGGTCCTGGATAATATGGATTTGGAAAAAGAAAGAGGAATCACAATAAAGCTTCAAACTGTACGTTTGAACTACAAAGCTGATAATGGTGAGGAGTATATCCTTAACCTTATTGACACACCGGGACACGTAGATTTTACTTACGAAGTATCCCGAAGTCTTGCTGCCTGTGAAGGTGCATTGCTTATTGTTGATGCTGCCCAGGGAATTGAGGCTCAGACTTTAGCGAACGTGTATCTTGCTCTTGAACATAATTTGGAAATTATCCCTGTAATAAATAAGATTGATTTACCAAGTGCTGAGCCAGAAAGAATAAAAAAGGAAATTGAGGATGTTATTGGTCTTCCTGCAGAAGATGCAATTCTAGCTTCTGCAAAAGATGGAACTGGAATAAAAGAAATACTCGAAGCAATAGTAGCAAAAATTCCTGCTCCCAAAGGTGATCCTGAAAAACCATTACAAGCTTTGATTTTTGACTCTGTTTATGATTCCTACAGAGGTGCAATTTCTTATATCAGAGTTTTTGATGGAATTCTAAAGAAAACAGCTGATATTCAAATGATGTCTACAGGAAGAAGTTTTCCTGTAACTGATTTAGGCACTCTAAATCCTGGAATCAGACCTGTTGAAGCTTTATATCCTGGAGAGGTAGGATTTGTTGGAGCCAGCATCAAAAATGTAAAGGAAACCCGGGTAGGGGATACAATTACTGATAAATCCAACCCTGCTTTAACGCCTCTAGAAGGCTACAAGAAGGCTAATCCTATGGTTTACTGTGGATTATACCCAATTGACAATACGGAGTATCCTGAGCTGAGAGAAGCCTTAGAAAAGCTTCAGCTTAATGATGCAGCCTTGTACTTTGAACCTGAATCATCAAATGCTTTAGGCTTCGGTTTCCGTTGCGGATTTTTAGGCCTTCTCCATATGGAAATTATTAAAGAAAGAATTGAACGAGAATTTAATATAGATATTCTTACAACTGCACCTAGTGTTGTTTATCACGTATATAAAACTGATGGAGATATGCTGAGAATTGATAACCCGGATAATCTTCCTGAAATACAGAAAATCGAAAGAATTGAAGAACCTTATGTTTATGCAAGCATTATGGTTCCAAAAGATTATGTAGGTACAATTATGGAATTATCTCAGGACAGGAGAGCAATTTTCCTTGATATGGAGTATATTGCCGAAACAAGAGTTAATTTAAAATATGAAATACCTTTAAACGAAGTAATTTTTGATTTTTTTGACCAGTTAAAAACCAGAACTAAAGGTTATGCATCTCTTGATTATGAAATGAAAGACTATAAGCCATCTAAATTAGTTAAGCTTGATATTCTTGTTAATGGAGAGGCTGTAGATGCACTTAGCTCAATTGTTCATAAAGATAAGAGTTATCAAAGAGGAAAAGCTTTGGTAGCAAAACTTAGAAAGCTAATTCCCCGTCAAATGTTTGATGTTCCTATTCAAGCAGCAGTTGGAGCAAAGGTAATCTCCAGAGAAACAGTTAAAGCTTACAGAAAGAACGTGTTAGACAAATGTTATGGTGGTGACATTAGCAGAAAGAGAAAACTTTTAGAAAAGCAAAAAGCTGGTAAGAAAAGAATGAAAAACGTTGGTAATGTAGAGATACCACAGGAAGCCTTCATGGCGGTACTGAGTCTGGATGATGAATAATGATTAAATCTCTTTATATTCATATACCTTTTTGCAAAAATAAATGCAGCTACTGTGATTTTGTAAGCTTTGCAAAAAATAAACAGGATTATGACAGGTATGTGGATGTATTAATTGAAGATTTAAAATTTAAGAAAAGTGAATATCAGTTTAGTAATTTAAATACTATATATATCGGAGGGGGAACTCCTACAGTTCTTCCTCTTTCTTCACTTGAAAAACTATTATCATTTATAAATAAAAACTTTTACTTTTCTAATGAATATGAATACACAATGGAAGGGAATCCTGAGAGTATTGATAAGGAAAAGCTTACTCTTATGAAGAATTATGGGGTAAACAGAATCTCAATGGGTGTTCAGAGTTTCAATGAAGAAATATTAAGTTTTTTAGGGAGAGTTCATGACAGGAAACAGGTAATCACTGCCTTTAATTCTGCCAGGGAAGCTGGTTTTGAAAACATAAGTATTGATTTGATCTATGGAATTCCTGGAGAAAGCCTGGAATCATGGCAGGAAACACTAAGAACAGCTGTAAGTTTATCTCCTGAACATATTTCTCTATATCAGTTAAAAATAGAGGAGGAAACACCACTTTACAAGAAGTTAATCAGGGGAGAGCTATCATTATTTCCTGATAATTTGGCGGAAAAAATATATAACTGGAATACTTCATATTTAGCAGAGAAAGGTTATGCAAATTATGAGTTTTCTAATTTTGCAAAGAGTGGTATGTATTCAAAACATAATTTAAACTACTGGAACTATCTTCCTTATGCAGCAGCTGGTTTTGGGGGAATAGGTTTTTATGGTAATTACAGAAGCGGCTTCCAGGCCGATTATGATGACTATATTAAAATGAAAGATTTTTCAAAAGAAGATTTCTATGAAGAATTACTGACAAAAGAGGAACAAATATCCGAGTATATAATAATGAACTTAAGAAAAAGTGATGGATTTATACTAGAAGATTTTCATGAGAGATTTAATGTGTCTTTTTTGAAAATTTACAGTAAACAAGTAGAAAAAATACAACAAAAAAGTTTGCTGGAAGTAAGTGATGGCAAGGTTTTTTTGACCTTAAGAGGGAAATTAATAAGTAATTTAGTCTTAGAAGAATTTGTTTGATAAAGGTTGACAAAAAGTCTAATATATATTATTTTTTTAGTAGGCGTTAGCACTCAATCAGACAGAGTGCTAACAACAAAGGATGGTTACTATGAGCTTGGATGAAAGAAAAAGTAAAATATTAGAAGCAATTATCCTGGATTATATTTCTACAGCAGAGCCTGTTGGTTCAAGGACTATTTCCAAAAAGTATGACTTGAGTATAAGTCCCGCTACTATTCGTAATGAAATGTCTGACTTAGAAGAAATGGGCTATATAGAACAGCCATATACCTCTGCAGGAAGAATGCCTTCTGACCAGGGGTACAGATATTATGTAGACTATATTATGAAAAAAAACAAGCTGGATGAAGCAATTGAAAGACTAGTAATTTCTTCTTTCAAAGGTAAAATTGACAGGTTTGATGATGCTATAAGAATATCCATGGAATTAATTGCAAAAATTACAAGATATCCTTCTCTTATTCTTGCTCCTGGTTCAGAGAGTTCTTCTCTCTCAATGATCAGGATGCTTAAGGTTGATGAAAAAAGGGCTCTTTTGGTTGTTATAACTGAAAACAATCAGGTTGAGAATATTTTTGTTGATCTGCCTTATGAATTTAAGGAAAGTGATTTGGATTTATTAACAAGTGTTATTAATTCAAAGCTTTCCGGTACCAGAATTTCACAATGGAATAAAACAATTATTAGCGAATTATATGGTGATTTGCTAAAACAAAAAGATGTTCTTGCTACAGTTCTGGATTCCATTGAAGACCGTCTAAATCAAAAAAAAGAACACAGAGTATATCTTACTGGCATAATTCAAATGTTAAATGAGCCAGAATTCAGAGATGTTGATAAAGTAAAAAATATACTTTCTTTTTTTGATGATAAAAGAATTCTAGAAGATGTTTTAACTAAAAATTCTCAGATTGAAAATTTCCAGGTATTAATAGGAAATGAAAACGAAGCAAAAGAAATAAAAGAATGTAGCTTGATAAAAAGAAGTTACAGTTTCCAAGGAGATTTTCAAGGTGTAATGGGAGTTTTAGGCCCAAAGAGAATGGATTATTCTAATGCAATTTCTCTTTTGGAATTAATATCAGAAGTATTGGAAAGAAAAAAATAATGGTGGTGAGGAAATGGAAGGAAAGAAGGAAGAAATTATTCAAGAAAATGAAGAAATAAAAGATGAAATTATTGAGACAGAAGAAATAAGCCTTGAAGAAAAAATTAAGGAATTGGAAATGGAAAATCTTCGTCTTAGAGCAGATATGGAAAATCTGAGGAAAAGGGCGTTTAAAGAAAAAACAGAATTTGCCCGTTATGCTAATGAAAATCTTTTAGGAGAAATTATTCCAGTTTGTGATAATTTTGAACGAGCAACTCAGGTAAATGTAAATGATCCGGATATGGAAAAGTTTCTTAAAGGTTTTAAAATGATTCAAGATCAACTTGATTATGTTTTAAAAAATGCCGGATTAGAAAAGATTCAGGCTTCAGGTCAGGCATTTGACCCTAATTTTCATGAGGCTGCGGAAGTAGCTGAAGAATCAGATGCAGAAGAAGGTACTGTAGTTGAAGTAATGAGAACAGGTTATAAATTTGGCGATAAAGTAGTAAGGCCAGCTTTAGTTAAGGTTAAAAAATAAAAATTTAAATATATAATAAATTATTAGGAGGAATATAAATGGGAAAAGTTATTGGTATTGATTTAGGAACAACAAATTCATGCGTTGCTTTTTTAGAAGGTGGTAAACCTGTTGTTATCCCAAATGCTGAGGGAAACAGAACAACTCCATCAGTAGTTGCTTTTACAAAGGATGGAAGACTTGTTGGTCAGGTAGCAAAAAGACAAGCAGTTACAAATCCAGATAAAACAATCAGTTCAATTAAAAGACATATGGGTACAGACTATAAAGTAAAAATAGATGATAAAGAATTTTCTCCACAGGAAATTTCCGCAATGGTTCTTGGCAAAATAAAAGCAGATGCAGAAAGCTATCTTGGTGAGAAAGTAACTCAGGCAGTTATTACAGTTCCTGCATATTTCTCAGATAGTCAAAGACAAGCTACAAGAGATGCTGGAAAAATTGCAGGACTTGAAGTATTAAGAATCATTAACGAACCAACGGCAGCAGCACTTGCATATGGAATAGACAAAGAAGGAGATAAAACAGTTCTTGTTTATGACCTTGGTGGTGGTACTTTTGACGTTTCAATCCTTGAACTTGGGGATGGAGTATTTGAAGTAAAGGCAACAAGTGGTAATAACCGTCTTGGTGGAGATGATTTTGATGACAAGATAATTGAATGGTTAGTTTCCGAATTCAAGAAACAAACGGGAGTAGATTTATCAAAAGATAAAATGGCTCTTCAAAGATTAAGAGAAGCTGCTGAAAAAGCTAAAATGGAATTATCATCAGTAATGAGCACAAACATTAACCTTCCATTTATTACAGCAACAGCAGAAGGTCCTCAACATTTAGATTTAACTCTTAGCAGAGCTAAATTTGAAGAATTAGCTGCAGATTTATTTGAAAAAACAAAAATTCCTACAAAACAAGCTATTAAAGATGCAGGGATTTCTCCATCTGATATAGACAAAGTTTTATTAGTAGGTGGATCCACAAGAATTCCAAAAGTGCAGGAAATAATTAAAGAAATTATTGGAAAAGAAGCAAGTAAAGATATTAACCCAGACGAGTGTGTTGCTATTGGAGCAGCTATTCAGGGTGGAGTATTAGCCGGAGAAGTGAAAGATGTTCTTCTTCTTGATGTTACTCCATTATCCCTTGGTATTGAAACTTTAGGTGGAGTTACAACTAAACTTATTGAAAGAAATACAACAATTCCAACTTCTAAGAGCCAGGTATTCTCAACTGCTGCTGACAGCCAGACTTCAGTTGAAATTCATGTTCTTCAGGGAGAAAGAGAATTTGCAAAAGATAATAAAACTTTAGGACGTTTTCAGCTAACTGATATTCCTCCAGCTCCAAGAGGGATTCCACAAATTGAAGTTTCTTTTGACATTGATGCTAATGGTATTGTTAACGTAAGAGCAAAAGATAAAGGAACAAATAAAGAACAAAGTATTACAATTACTGCAACAAGCGGATTATCTGATGATGAAATTGACAAAATGGTAAAAGATGCCGAAGCTCATGCAGAAGAAGATAAAAAGAAAAAAGAAGAGATTGAAACAATTAACCAGGCAGACTCTCTTGTTTATCAGACTGAAAAAACTCTGAAGGAACATGGGGATAAGCTTGATGAAACAGAAAAGAAAGAAGTAGAAGAGGCAAAAGAAGAGCTTAAAAAAGCTGTTGAAAGTAAAGATGTAGAAGGAATTAAGACAAAGTCTGAAACTCTTTCAGCTCTGGTTTACAAATTATCTGAAAAAATCTACAAAGATACTGCTGCTGAGGGAAGTGCTGATGCTCCTCAGGAGGAAGCAACTTCGACTCCTGCAGATGATGATGTTGTGGATGCAGAATTCAAGGAAGTAGATGAAGATAAATAATTAATCAACTTATTTAAACAGGAGCTTAGCTCCTGTTTATTTTTTCTTTAATTATTGTGAATTTAATACTATAATATTATGATGTGAATTATAGTTAGGAGGATATTTGTGGCTAAAAGAGATTACTACGAGGTTCTTGGAGTAGGTAAAGGCGCAACGGATGCTGAATTAAAAAAAGCATACAGAAATCTTGCGAGAAAGTACCACCCTGATGTGAACCCTGATAATAAAGAGGCAGAAGGAAAATTTAAAGAAGTTAATGAAGCTTATGAGGTTCTTTCTGATAAAGAGAAAAGACAGACTTATGATGCTTACGGACATGATGGCCTTGACCCAAATAGTTTTGCTAGTCATGGGGCAGGTTTTAGTGGCTTTGAAGATATTTTTGACATGTTCTTTGGGGGAGGATTTTCCCAGGGAAGAAGTAATGGACCCCGTCGTGGCTCAGATTTAAGATATGATTTAGATCTTGAGTTTACAGAGGCAGCCTTTGGTGTTACTAAAACTATTGAAATTCCTTTCTGGGATGAGTGTTTGGAATGCCATGGAACAGGAGCAAAAAAGGGTACATCTCCAGAAACTTGCTCAACCTGTCGCGGTGCAGGTCAGGTTACAATGAGTCAGAAAACGGCTTTTGGAAATTTCCAAACAGTAAGAACTTGTCCTACTTGTGGAGGACAAGGGAAAATAATTAAAGAAGAATGTCCTGAATGTTCAGGAGAAGGCAAGAAAAGAGCAGTTAAGAAAAAGGAAATTGAAGTACCTGCAGGTGTTGATACTGGAACCAGAATCCGTATAAGCGGTGAAGGAGAACCAGGTGAAAGAGGAGGTACTTCTGGAGATCTTTATGTATTTATAAACGTAAAACCTCATGAATTTTTCCAGAGAAGAGATAATGATATTTATCTTGAAAAAAATATCAGTATAATTCAGGCTGCTCTTGGAGCTGTTATTGAAGTTCCTACACTACATGGGAAAGTAGAATTAACTATTCCAGAAGGTACGCAAACAGGTTCTACCTTTAGAATGAGAGGGAAAGGAATTAAAAACCCAAGATCCTTTGCAAATGGCGATCAGTATGTAAAAGTTAATGTTGTAACTCCGCAAAATCTTTCAGAAAGTCAGAAAGATTTATTAAGAGAATTTGGTAAAACATGCAGTGAAGAACAACATACAGTTTCAAAGGAAGATGGAAAATCCTTTTTTAGTAAAGTAAAAGATATTTTTTCTTAAATAAAGGTTAATGATATGGGGATGAATAAATGGAATGGCTTGCCATTAAGGTAATTTTAAATAAAGAATACTTAGAGGAAGTAGCTGAAGTATTTAATGACCTGGGGTCCGGAGGTGCGGTTATTGACGATCCAGACCTGGTGGAGAAATATGCCCAAAGCGGTCAGTGGGATGCCTGGGAATTTCCTGAAGTTCCAGGGGGAAAAAAGTACAGTGTTACCGGGTATCTTCCCGTAAACCATGAGCTTGAAGGAAGACTGGAAAATCTTTTTTTAATCCTTAATGAGTTTAAAAATACTAAAGAGAATTTTTCCTTTGAAGTTGATCAGACTCCTGTAGATGAAGAGGACTGGGCAAATTCCTGGAAGCAGTATTTTAAAGTTCTTAAAATTGGGGAGAAAACAATAATTCGTCCTTCCTGGGAAGAATACAATCAAAATCCGGGAGAAGTAGTAATTGACCTTGACCCTGGTATGGCTTTTGGTACTGGGAGTCATGCAACAACAAGTCAGGCCATGGAACTCACAGAAAAATATTTAAAAACAGGGGATAAAGTAATTGATGTTGGAACTGGCAGTGGGATAATTAGTATCCAGGCTGCTAAACTTGGAGCATCCTTTGTTAATGCTTATGACTATGATGCTGTGGCTGTAAAATCAGCAGAAAGAAACGTTGAGGATAATAATTTATCATCAACTATTTCCGTAAAACAAAATGACCTTCTTAATGGAGTAGATGAAAAGGCAGATCTTATAATTGCTAATATTGTTGCCGATGTAATAATCAGGCTGATTCCTCAGCTGGATTCTCATTTGCTTGAAGGTGGTAAAATAGTTTTATCTGGAATAATTGAGAAACGTATTGAAGATATTAAAGAACTTCTTAATGCATATAATTTTGAGATTTTTGAATCCAGAGAAAAAGAGGGATGGTTTGCTCTGGGGGTAAAGAGGGTTAAAGAATGAAAAAGATTTTCCTTGAGAATAATGAATTGCAAGGTGATTTTATTAAGGTTAATTCAGAAGAATCAAATCATATTATGAATGCCTTGAGACATAAAATTGGTGATGAAATTGTTGTTTCTAATGAGGATGATAAAGAATATATCACTGAAATTTCCGATTATTCAGAGGGAATCATAACTTTAAAAATAAAAGACATAATTCCTTTGCAAAAAAGTGAGCTGGAAATTATTTTATACCAGGGTCTCTGCAAGGGTGATAAGATGGATTTTATTATTCAAAAAGCCACGGAAATTGGAATCAGCAGTATAATTCCAATTGAAACTATGAGAACAATTGTTAAACTTGATCCGGGGAAAAGTGGGAAAAAAGCAGAAAGGTGGCAAAAAATTGCTGCTGAAGCTGCGAAACAAAGTAATGCCCCCTTCATCCCTAAAATCGGTTCTGTTACTAATATAAAAGAAATGATTAACAGTCTGGAAAAAGATGTTAAATATATATTATTCTGGGAAGAAGAAAAAAATCTAAAACTTAGGGAAGCTCTTAATAAAATTTCTGAAAAGCGAATTGCCATGATTATTGGTCCAGAAGGTGGATTTGATGAAAAAGAAGTTAGCTTATTAAAAGAAAAAGGAGTAATAAGTGTATCCCTGGGTGAAAAAATATTAAGAACTGAAACTGCTGCAATAGCGGCTTCAACATGTATAATGTATCATTTTGGAGAGTTGGGGTAGAATGTTAAAAAGGTGTGCTACTTATACCTTAGGATGTAAAGTAAACCAAACTGAAACTGAAACCATTGAGGGAATGCTTCAGGATAATGGTTACGAAGTGGTGGATTTTGAAGATATAGCAGATGTTTATATAATAAATACCTGTACTGTTACTTCTTCAGCAGATAGAAAATCAAGACAGATTATTAGAAGAGCCAGAACTCACGGAGAAAGCAGAGACAGTGTAGTAATTGTGATGGGATGCTACGCTCAGTCATCATCAGAAAATATTTTAGATGACTTGGGTGTTGATCTTGTAATAGGAAACACACAAAGACTTTATCTTTTAGAACATTTAAATAAATTTTTAGCAGACAGAGTACCAAGAGTCTATGTGGATGATATAATGAAAGAAAAGAATTTCGAGCAAATAGATATAAAAAGAAACATTACCAGAACCAGAGCCTTTCTTAAAATACAAGAAGGCTGTCAGCAGTTTTGCAGTTACTGTATTATTCCCTATACCAGAGGGCCGGTTAGAAGTAAAACTCCTGAAAATGTAATAAAAGAGATTATTGATTTGGAAAACAATGGTTTCCATGAGGTTGTTTTAACAGGAATCCATATTGGAGCATATGGTCAGGATTTACCCTATGAATATAGTTTTGGAAAAATTTTAGAGAAAATAATATCTAATACAGAAAAAATAAGAATAAGAATTAGTTCAATTGAACCAACTGAAGTTACTGAGAAAATAGCGAAATTAATATCTAAAGAAGAAAGATTATGCAGCCATCTTCACATACCATTGCAAAGTGGAGATGATTTTATTTTGAAAAAAATGAACCGCCCATATGATACTTCTTATTTTAGAGAAAAAGTTGAGATGATTAGAAAGTATAATCCGGAGATTGGATTAACTACAGATATAATGGTTGGTTTTCCCTTTGAAGAAGAAGGAAATGCAGAGAATACATTAAAATTTGCAGAGGAAATGAATTTTAGTGATATTCATGTTTTTAAATATTCTCCAAGGCACAATACTCCAGCAAGTAAATTTTCTAACCAGGTTATATTGAAGGATAAAGAAAAAAGAAGCCGGGCTCTTATTTCCCTTGCTAAAAAGATGAAAAAAGAATTTTTAGAAAAGTTTACAGGCAGAGAAATAGAAGTTTTATTAGAGCAGAAACATGGAGAGTATTGGGAAGGTCATACTTCCAATTATCTAAAAGTTTTAACTTCCGGTGAGGGAGAGAAAAACGAATATCGCAAAGTATATATTGAAAAAGCTGAAGATGAATTCCTATTAGGTAAATTCATATAAAATTGTTGGGGGGTGAATTTATGGATTGTATATTTTGCTCAATCGCAGAAAAGAAAATTCCCAGTACTATAGTTTATGAAGATGATAATTTTTTAGCTTTTAAGGACATTAATCCTGAAGCTCCAGTGCACATTCTCCTTATTCCCAAGAAACATATTCAGGGAGTGGATAAGGTTCAGAAAGAAGATGCTGAGTTTTTAAAAAATATTTATTCAGTTATCCAGGATATAGCTGAAAAACAGGGAATTTCCTCAAGTGGTTACAGAGTAGTAACTAATGTTGGAGAAGATGGGGGACAGACTGTTAACCATTTGCATTTCCACATTCTTGGCGGAAGAAATCTGCAGTGGCCTCCAGGATAAAAAAGTTAATTTTACTGTACTTGTAAGAACTGAATTTATTTTGTATAATAATAGTTGCTTTAAGTACCTTTAGCACTAGAGGGGAGGGAAAGTGATGTCTGAAGTTGTAGTTGGAAAAAATGAAACTCTTGATAGTGCTTTGAAAAGATTTAAAAGAAACTGCCAAAAATCTGGAGTATTATCAGAATGGCGTAAAAGAGAGCACTACGTTAAACCTAGTGTGAAGCGCAAATTAAAAGAGGCGGCTAGAAAAAAGAAAAAAAGATAAGGTGATTTGAATGTCTCTGCAGGAAAGACTTATGGAAGATATGAAGCAGGCAATGAGAGATAAAGAAGAAGGAAAGCTTAAGCTTTCTGTAATCAGAATGACTCGTGCAGCTATAAAAAATGAAGAGATAAATAAAAAAGCGGAACTTAATGACGAGCAAGTGGAAGATATTGTCATTAAAGAAGTTAAGAAAAGAAAAGATGCCTTAGTCGAGTACGAAAAAGCAGGGAGACCTGATGAGGTTGCAAAACTTGAACAGGAAATAATTATTCTTATGGATTATCTTCCTAAACAGCTTTCTCAAGAAGAACTCACTTTAATTATTACTGAAGCAATAAACGAAGTTAACCCCTCTTCCCATAAGGACCAGGGAAAAGTAATGGCTAAATTGATGCCCCTTGTAAAAGGTAAAGCTGATGGAAAAATTGTTGGAAACTTAGTGAAAGAACTAATAGAAAAAAAGATAGCTGAATAAGCTATCTTTTTTTGTTACATAATTTTAACAAAAGATTCTATTTAAATAGATATTATAGGGGTAAGATATACAAATTAAGAGAAAAATCAGAAAGGAAGATGAAATGAAAAATACAGTAAAAATCTCAGTTCTCTTTTTTGTGTTTTTTGCTTTTACAATCAGTTGCTTTTCCGCAGGTAGTCTTTTAGAAATAAAAATTGACAAGACTATTGAACCTGGGCTTGCAGCTTATATAAGCAGAAGCTATGAAACAGCAGAACAAGAGGGATACACTGGAGTCCTTATAGTTATGGATACTCCAGGAGGACTTGTGGATGCAAGTATCGATATAAAAAATACAATTATTAAAAGCGATCTGCCAACCTATACTTATATCGATGGTCAGGCAATTTCAGCTGGGAGCTTAATTGCTTTATCTTCTGAAAAAATTGCCATGAGAGCAGGCTCTACAATGGGGGCTGCTGAACCTAGGGTAGGTAATGAAATCGCAGACGAAAAAATTCTTTCTGTATGGAAAGAAGAACTGGCATCAGCTGCTGAAACTTATGGGAGAGACCCAGAGATAGCAAGAGCTTTTGCAGATAGGGAAATGGTAATCGAGGGAGTAAAAGAACAGGGTAAAATACTCTCCTTGTCCAGCACCCAGGCCAAAGATCTTGGGATGGTGGACTTTGTTGTTCAGTCTAAAGAAGAATTTCTAACAGAAATAGGATTAGACAATGCAGAGATAACCGAGAGCAATTTAACCATAGGGGAGAGGGTAGCAAGGCTGTTAACAAATCCCTTTGTAGCACCAATTCTTCTAACTATTGGTATATCAGGCTTAATTCTTGAAGTTTTCTCAGCTGGATTTGGAATATTTGGAATTCTTGGCGGGATATCCCTTGGACTTTTTTTCCTTGGTAATATTGCTGCAGGGTTTTCAAACTGGATAGTGGTTTTGGTTTTCTTGTCAGGTTTAATATTAATGGCAGTAGAAGCTTTTATGCCGGGATTTGGTATCTTTGGTGTTTCTGGTTTGGGTCTGTTTATTTTATCAATCGTACTGGTCTCTCCAAGTGTAGAGGCAGCTCTGACCTCCCTTACTATAGCAATCCTTATGTCTATAATTATTATACTTATAGCATTTAAGTTTTTGAAAAGAAGTCCAGTGTGGAACAGGCTGGTTCTTCAGCGTTTTGGTACCGGAGAAGAAGTGGAAAAGGAAAATTCTGCATCAGAGTCTGTACTAGGTCAGGAAGGGGTTACATTAACTGCATTAAGGCCATCAGGAACTGTTTTATTAAACAATGGAGAGCAACTTTCTGTTGTCAGTGATGGGGCATTTATTGAAATTAATCAGCAAGTCGTAGTTATTAACAGAGAAGGTAACAGAATTTTAGTAAGGAAAATCCAGAAATAAAAAACAGGAGGAAATTAAATGATTGAAGTTTTAGCACCCTTTATTTTTTTAGTAATTGTAATTTTATTTGTTGTTGTACTATTTACATTTGTACCAGTAGGCTTATGGGTATCTGCACTTGCAGCGGGAGTAAAAGTAGGCTTATTTAATCTTATCGGTATGCGTTTAAGAAGAATTGTCCCAAATAGAATTGTTCTGCCTTTGATTAAAGCAGAAAAGGCTGAGATAGATGTTCAGATTGGCAAACTTGAAGCTCACTATCTTGCAGGGGGTAATGTTGACAGAGTTGTTGATGCTTTAATTATGGCTCAAAGAGCGGGTATCAATCTTAACTTTTCGAAAGCAGCAGCTATTGACCTTGCAGGAAGAAATGTAAAGGAAGCTGTTACCTTAAGTGTTACACCAAAAGTTATAGAAACTCCCGTTGTTGCTGCAATGGCTAAGAATGGTATTCAGGTTAAGGCTACAGCAAGGGTAACTGTTAGGGCAAATATTGACAGATTAGTTGGTGGTGCTGGTGAAGAAACAATTATCGCTAGAGTTGGAGAGGGTATTGTTTCTACAATAGGTAGCGCAGATTCACATAAAGATGTACTGGAAAACCCAGATAGTATTTCTAAGACAGTTCTAAATAAAGGATTAGATTCAGGTACAGCATTTGAAATTTTATCAATTGATATTGCAGATGTTGATGTTGGTAAAAACATTGGTGCTGAATTGCAAACTGATCAGGCGGAAGCTGACAAGAAAATTGCTCAGGCTAAAGCAGAAGAAAGAAGAGCTATGGCAGTGGCTCAAGAACAAGAAATGAAAGCAAAGGTTCAGGAAATGAGAGCAAAAGTAGTAGAAGCAGAAGCTCAGGTACCAATAGGAATTGCTGAAGCTTTCAGAAACGGGAAGCTTGGTGTAATGGACTATTACAACATGCAGAATGTTGTAGCTGACACTGCTATGAGAGAAAATATTTCTAAAGAGGGTAAATAATGGAAGATTTATTTGCCACCTTATTTAACATTGCTTTCTACATTTTTATTTTTAAATTAATTTCAGGAGCAGCTTCAGGGAAGAAAAAGAAAAAGGAAACTAGTGATAAGAGCCCGGTAATTGTTGAAAAAACTAAAGAGAATAAAAAGAAAAAATCTTTCTTTGAAGAAGCTTTAGAACAATTAAAAAAGCTGGAAGAGTTATCCAAGGAACCTGTTACTAAGAAAAAGAAGTTTAAACAGGTTCCACCAATGCCTGTTCCTGAAATAAAGCCTGAACCAGTAGCAAGAATAAAAAAAGTTATAGATGAAAAAAGCCAGGAAATATACTATAATAATGAAGAATCCGAGTATTCTTTAGAGAAAATAGACTTGAAAAAAGCTATAGTTTATTCAGAAATTATTGGGAAACCAGTTTCCCGCCGGATTGGAATGCCCTACAGAAGGTGAAGTCATTGTTTTTAGTATTTATTAGTTGGTTAGTTATTATTTCAATAGGAATAATAGCAGGTTTTGTATTTAACAAAATTATAATTGAAAAAAAATTGCTTAATATTTTTAATGTAATTCTAGGTATAATTCTAGTTACAATAACAGTATATTTTGTGATAACCATGAAAAATCTATTATAATATCAGTCATAAGTGCCTTTTTCATATAAAAGGCACTTTTTTTAAGAGGGGGTTTGAATTTGCAACAACAGGAAAAAATTATTAGTCTTAATAATAATCAAGTTGCACAAATGTTATATGGTGCAAATGATGAATACTTAAATATGGTTAGAGAAAATGTTCCTGTAGAGATCGTAGCAAAAAGTAATGAGATAATTATTACTGGGAAAAAAGAAGATGTTGAATTAGCCGAGAGAATATTTAAACATTTAATAAATTTAGTAGAAAATAACAGGGTAATTTCCCTTACTGATATAGATTATGCAATTATAATGAAAGAAGAAAACCAGGAGATTTCCAATCTCTTAAAAGAAGTAATATACATGACTGTTCGTGGTAAGAAAATCATGGCAAAAACCAAAGGACAGTACGAATATATAGAAAAAATTAAGGAAAAAGATGTAGTATTTGGTATAGGACCCGCTGGTACAGGTAAGACTTATCTTGCTGTTGTAATGGCGGTAAAGTATCTTAGAGAAAAAAAGGTTTCTCGAATTGTTTTAACCAGGCCAGCAGTTGAAGCAGGAGAAAAGCTTGGATTTCTTCCAGGTGATCTTCAAGAAAAAATAGATCCCTATTTAAGACCACTTTATGATGGTCTTTACGATGTACTAGGCCTGGATTTAGCTTTGAAATATATTGAAAAAGGAATTATTGAAATAGCCCCTCTTGCTTATATGAGAGGGCGCACTTTAGAAGATTGTTTTATTATACTTGATGAGGCACAAAATACGACTCCCGAACAAATGAAAATGTTTTTGACAAGAATAGGTTTAAACTCTAAGGTAGTAGTAACTGGAGATATAACGCAAGTTGATTTACCTAAAAATTCAGAGTCAGGATTAATTGTTGTTCAGAATATTTTAAAAGATATAAATGAGATAGGTTTTTCTTTTCTGAAAAGTACAGATGTTGTAAGGCATAAGGTTGTAAGAAAGATTATCGATGCATATGATAAGTACTATAAATCAAATTAAAAAGAGTGGTTTTTTATGGGTTTTCTAAAAAAAATAAAACGAAATAAAGTTTATAAGTTTTTTGAAAATAATACTAAATACCGCCGGGCTCTTTACGTTACTTTTTTTACTCTTATGGTGGTAGCTTTAATTTCTGGAAGTATGATACCTAACGTCTTAGATCTGGCGGAAGGGGATGTTTCTCCAGTAACAATAGAAGCAGATAGATATCTGACTTTTATTGATGAAGAAGCTACAGAAATTAAGAAAGCTGAAATTGCAGCAAAGGTAAAGACTGTTTATCGACTGGAACCCACAGTTGTTGATGAATACGAGGCACAACTGGAAAATATTACAGATAAAATAAAGCAGATATTAAATGATAAAGAGCTTCTTTTAAACCAAAAGGTAAATATTCTATCAGGGTTGGGCTTTAACTTTACACTAATTGATGTAGAAACACTAAGTGCTGCTTCTGAATCTCAGATAGATGCTTTAATGGGAAGACTGGAAGTTATAATAAAAAACAATTTTGCTGCTGGAGTAAACAGTGAGACTCTTATTTTTACTATTGAAAAAATAAACTCAGACATTAGTTTGCTGGATATTAATCCTGTTTATAAAAAATTTATATCAAACCTTGCGAACACTTTAAAAATGGTTCCTAATTTAATACCAGATGAAGAAGCTACTGCAAAAGAAGTTGCTGCGGAGCTTCAAAAGGTGGATCCTGTTAGAATTGTTGTTCAAAAAAATGAAAGAGTTGTAAGTAAGGGAGAAGTGCTTACTTCCAGACAGATAGAAATTATTAACTGGCTGGGATATTCAGATAAAGGAAATATTCCGGGGATTTTACTTGGAATAGTACTTTATACCCTTTTATTCATAATGCTTATATCTTTATTCCTGAAAAACTATAAACCAGAAATGTACAGAAAAGATAAGAATATTCTTCTTTTGATGGTGTTATTTTATACGGCATTAATATTAATTAGAGTATTTATAACCATACAAAACTATTCAACCAGTACCTTTGCTCCTCTTGTGAGCTTTTTAATACCAACGGCAGCAGTTGCAATGATGATTGCTATTCTTCTTGATGATAAGCTTGCCTACGTTTCAGCAGCTATTATTAGTATTTACATTGGACTTATTACTGAAGATATGGCCTATGTTTATACCTCTTTTATTGGTAGTTATGTTGGTATTTATCTAGTGGCTAAAATTAATCAAAGGGGAGATTTAATTAAAGCAGGTGTCTTTATTTCCCTGGCGAACTGTATTAGTATTGCCGCATGGCTATTAACGGTAAATGAAGATTACTCATTTTATCTTACGGCACTTGCCTTTGGAGCGATAAATGGATTTTTATCTACGGTGCTTACCATTGGAATTCTTCCTTATTTAGAGGATTTATTTAATAAAACTACTATCATTAAATTACTGGAATTATTTAACCCTAATCATCCTTTGCTTAAGAAATTGATAATTGAGGCTCCGGGTACTTATCATCATTCAATTATTCTTGGCAATCTTGCTGAAGGAGCCGCTGAGGCAATAGGAGCTAACTCTGTACTTGTAAGAGTAGGAGCCGCCTATCATGATATAGGAAAGTTAAAACGACCATTTTTCTATGTTGAAAATCAAGTTGGAGAAAATCCACATGAAAAGCTCAATCCAAGCCTAAGTGTAATTGTTCTTCAAGCTCACGTAAAAGAAGGCATAGAGTTAGGCAAGAAGTATAAACTTCCGCAAAAAATTCTTGATTTTATTCCAATGCATCATGGAACAAGTTTGATGAACTTCTTTTTTCATAAAGCTAAAGAAGCTAATCCTGATGTAACTGGAGATGATTTTAGATATGAAGGTCCGAAGCCAAACACTAAAGAGACAGCTATTCTTATGCTTGCAGACAGTGTGGAAGCAGCAGTTAAATCTATAAAAGATATCAACCCGATTAAAATAGATACAATGGTTAGGAACATAGTTAAAGATAAGCTTTATGATGGTCAGCTTGACGAAAGTGAACTGACGATGAAGGAAATAGAGGTAATAATAAAAACTTTTGTAAAAATTCTTCAGGGTATTTATCACACAAGAATTGAGTATCCAGAGGGTGTATTAAAAGAAATGAAAAAAGAGAGTCAGGATGGGAATTCCAATGATAAAGATAAACAATGAACAAGATAAAATTGTTTTTGTAAAAGAAGATTCAGATATTATTGAAAAGATTTTTTCTGATATGCTGGATTCAGAGAATATACCTTCTTCTGCGGAGGTTAGTCTTGTTCTTACAGACAACGCTGAAATTCAGGAATTAAATAAGGAGTACAGGAATATAGATTCAGCAACGGATGTATTATCTTTCCCTATTTATGAAGAAACTGAGCTTAAAAGTATTAAAGAAGGAAATATTCCAGAGCAAATTCTATTAGGTGATATTGTTATTTCCCTTGAAAAAGCAGAGGAACAAAGTAAAGAGTTCGGGCATAGTTTTAAAAGAGAGTTAATGTATCTTTTTGTTCATGGCATGTTGCATCTTTTAGGTCATGATCATTTAGAAGAAGATGAAAAAAAGGAAATGCGCTCAAGAGAAGAAGCCATATTAGAAAAATTTTCTCTTACAAGGTAGTGTAATTATATGTATAAATCAAAAAACTTATTTGAGAGTTTTAAACATGCCTTTTCAGGTATGACTTTTGCTTTCAGAAATGAAAAGAATTTTAAAATACATTTTATGGCTATGATAATAGCCATTTCTTTAGGTTTGTTATTTAAGCTTTCTACAGTTCGCTGGATTTTGCTTTTTTTGCAAATAGGTATGGTTATTTCTGTAGAAGTAATTAACTCTGCTTTTGAAAGAACAGTAGACTTAATAGTTCAAGACTATAATATTGAAGCAAAAAGAATTAAAGATATGGCTGCAGGTGCTGTACTTGTAGTAAGTATTGTAGCAGTTATTAATGGTGTATTAATATTTTTAATAAAATAAGGGATGTGATTTTGTGACTAATGAAGAATTGATGGTTTATGCTGAAAAAGCAATGGAAAAATCCTATTCACCCTATTCTAAATTTAAGGTAGGAGCAGCCATTCTGGGTTGTGATGATAAAGTATATACAGGAACAAATATAGAAAATGTAAGTTTTGGCATGACTGTGTGCGGAGAGAGAAATGCAGTTTTTTCTGCCGTGGGCCAAGGGCAAAAATGTTTTAAAAAGCTAGCGCTGGTTACTGAAGCGGATACAATAGTAACTCCTTGTGGTGCTTGTTTACAGGTATTAAAAGAATTTGCAGATGATCTTGAAGTTACTATAAAATGGAAAAATGGTATAAAGACTGTTACTTTAAAACAGCTTTTACCAATGGCTTTTGAATATGATTTGAAAGAAGGGAATTAATGAAATCAGGATTTGTAGCACTAATTGGAAGACCTAATGCAGGAAAATCAACATTGATGAATGAAATTCTGGGGAAAAAGGTCGCTATTATGTCAGATAAACCTCAAACAACCAGAAACAGAATTACGGGTATTTATACAAAAGAAGATGTTCAAATAGTTTTTCTTGATACCCCGGGCATTCATAAACCGAAGCATCGTCTTGGTGAATACATGGTAGATGTTGCCGAGAAAACAATGCGTGATGTTGATATATTATTTTATATGGTAGATGCATCTGTTGATTTTAAAACTGGAGAAGAATTTATTGTAGAAAGACTTAAATCTACTAATCTTCCCATTTTTTTAATATTAAATAAAATTGATCTTATTTCAAAGGAAGATTTATTAAGAAAAATAGATTTTTGGCAAAGAAAATTAAATTTTGCAGAAATATTTCCTGTTTCTGCTCTAAAAAGAGATAACATTGATCAGTTAATAGA